>CAIXHI010000393.1 GCA_903919215.1 uncultured Acidimicrobiaceae bacterium | reverse complement strand
TGGCTATCAGCCCGAGATGGCGTACTTCGAGTGCCTGCACGAAGTGAAGCTGATCGTCGACCTGATGTACGAGGAAGGGATCGCCGGGATGCGTTACAGCATCTCCGATACCGCCGAGTACGGCGACGTCACCCGCGGTCCCCGCATCGTGACGCCGAAGACCAAGCTGGAGATGAAGAAGATCCTCAAAGAAATCCAGTCCGGCAAGTTCGCCAAGGAATGGGTCGCCGAGAGCGAAGCTGGTCGCCCCAACTTCACCGCGCTGCAGGAGGCCGGTAAGGCCCATCAGATCGAGGAAGTCGGTGCGCAACTGCGTTCGATGATGCCGTTCCTCGGCGCCGGGAAGACCAAGGTCGCCGACGTCAGCGGCGGCTGACGCACAGCGCGGCGACCTGCCGAGCGCAGCGAGGCCATTGGGCACGTCGCCGACGTCAGCGGCGGCTGACCTGCCACTGTGATGTGCCCGCACTCCGCATGGAGTGCGGGCACGTTGCTTTTTCCCGTGCGTACCAGGTGGCGCCGATACGATCGGGCCGACCTGAGGTGGCCGCAAGAGCATGGACGCACAACGTGATGATGGCGTCCCCGTCGGTCGCCTCGGCTACCAGCCAGCACTCGACGGAGTTCGTGCGCTCGCTGTCGTGTTGGTGCTGTTGTTTCACCAGGGGTTCTCGTGGATGTCGGGCGGCTACGTCGGGGTCTCGGTGTTCTTCACCCTCTCGGGGTTCCTCATCACGTCGTTGCTGGTGCAGGAACACGCGGCACACGGTCGTATCTCGCCGAGTGCGTTCTACGCCCGCCGGCTGAAGCGACTGCTGCCAGCATCGGCCGTGTGTCTGGTTGCGGTGTGCCTGTTGGCGGCAACGAACACGCTTCCCACCTCGTCACGCTTGCGCGGCGATGTCGCGGCAGCGGCCTTGCAGGTCTACAACTGGCGGGCGTTGTTCAGCGGAACGTCGTATGCGCAGTTGCTCGGAGCGCAGGGTGGGGATGGGTTGGTGGCGCACTTCTGGTCGCTGTCGATCGAGGAGCAGTTCTACTGGGTGTGGCCCTTTGCCATGGCGGGACTGTTCGCCGTCGCCAGACGGCCGAGTACGCGTCGAATGGTGATCACCGCGGTCACCGCGGTGTCGTGCACCGCACCATGGCTGATTGCCTCGCACTGGGGTGGCAACGCCGCCTACTGGTCGACTCCGGCACGGCTCGCCGAGATCCTGATCGGGGCGACGCTCGCAGTCTGGGTGGGACGGTTTCCGGCATGGATTCCGTATCGGCTGCTCTCCTTCGTCGGGTTCGGCGTGGTGCTGTGGGCGGCTATCAGTTGGCCGCGCAGCACCGGTCCGGCCTACGCCGGCGCGTTGCCGCTGTTCGCGTTGGGGAGTGCCGCTCTGGTGCTCGGCCTCCAACGGCCCGGACCGATCACTGCCGCATGTTCATGGCGGCCGCTGGTCGCGCTCGGGCGCGTCAGCTTCGGTGTCTACCTGTACCACTGGCCAGTGTTCCTGGTGATCGACTCCGCGCGGACGGGTCTTACCGGCGGCGCTCTGTTCGGGCTGCGGGCCGCAGTCACCTTGGCGGTGTCGTTGCTGTCGTACTTCATGCTCGAGCGTCCGATCCGGCATGCCCGCACCGTGCCCGTACGCACGTTTGTGGTCAGCGCGACGGCGGTGGTCGTCGTGGTGGCGGTTGGCGTTGTGGTTCCGGTGCGCAGCGCCGATGAACTCACCTTTGCTCCGCTGCCGAGCATCCACGGGTTCGACGCGCTGCCCGCCGTGGAGTCCGGAGCCACCGTCCCTGGATCCGTGAGCGCAACGACTCGCCCGACGCGCATCCTTGTTGCCGGCGACTCGACTGCATTCACCCTTGCGCTCGGCCTGCTCGACTGGGCATCCGCCCACCCCACGCTGCTGCAGTTGGAGAGCGTTGCCCGTCCGGGCTGCGGCCTGATGGTCGGATCGAAGTTGGCGGGCGACACCGACGGCGCGTTCCGCCGGTCGTGCGACAATGCGCTCGGCCCCGACCTCGACACGGTGTTCCAGCATGCGACCCCTGATCTCGCCGTGGTGCTCATCACGCTGCCCGACACCGTTGAGCGCATCGACGACATCAGCGGTCGTCATCTCCTCCCGACGGATGCGGACTACGCAGCGCAGCGTCTGCGCGACTATCGGTCGTTCGTCGACGATCTGGTCGCTCGCGGTGTGCGGCACATCGTGTGGCTACTGGCCGCCAGCCCGGCACCGTGGTACTACTCCACACACCCCGACCAGCCGTGGGGGCATGTCGACAGCGATCTCATCGATGCGACGGTGCGTCAGCTCTCCGAGCCCCAACTCTGTGTGATCGACTTTGGTGCCGATGTCCTTCGTCGAGAAGCCGCTGGCGATACCGGACTCCGTAAGGACGGGCTGCACGTGTCGCAGGAGAGATGGCTGACCGAGTTGGACGGTGACTTCGGCCGCATGCTGTTGGCTGCTGCTCGCGGTTCGTGTCCTTGATCTGCGCCAGCGACTGCGGTGTGAGAGATTCTCGCCTGTGAATCTGCACATTGACCCGCAACCGGCGAATCTGGCCGGGGGTTTCATCTGCGGCGACACCAAGGTGGCGTTGATGGACGGTCACCAGACCTCGATCGCCGACATCGTCGAGCACTTGCACCGCGGCGTGCACCACGCGATCTACGCGATCCACGAGGACGGCAGCGTGCACATGGCCCGACTGCTGAACGCGCGGCGGATGTCGCACGATATGGAGGTGTTGGCGGTGACACTCGACGACGGTGCCGTGATCCACTGCACGCCAACTCAGTCGGTGCTCGGCGCAGATGGTTCGTGGGTGGAGGTCCGCGCCTTGAAGGCCAGCGACACGCTGCTCACCGTCGTCGAACCGCACCTGTGGAAGAGCGGTGGTCTCGACCCTGATCTGCATGCGCATGCCGAGGCGCAGCGCACGGTGGTTTCGGTGCTGAAATCCCCGGACCGTGCCGTGTACTCCTTCGATGTTGACCAGTCGAACAACCTTGCGCACCCCAGTGGTGTCTTTCTGCACGATTAAATCCGACTTGATAGGTCGGGATTGACGGGCTAGCGTTGCGGGCTTATGAGCAACTCCTGGGGTTTCGAAACACGTCAGATCCACGTCGGCGGCGAGCCCGACCCGACCACCGGCGCACGAGCGGTGCCGATCTACCAGACCACGAGCTACGAGTTCCGTGACGCGGCCCACGCGCAGAACCTGTTCGCGCTCGCCGAGGTCGGCAACATCTACACCCGCATCATGAACCCCACGCAGTTGGCGCTCGAGTCGCGCGTCAACTCGCTGGAAGGTGGCGTCATGACCGCCATCGGTCTGCCGGGCACGCTGGTGGTCAGCAGCGGTCAGTCAGCGGAGACGCTTGCAATCCTCACACTCGCCGAGGCGGGCGATCACATCGTCGCCAGCCCGTCGCTGTACGGCGGCACGTACAACCTGTTCCACTACACGCTGCCCAAGCTGGGCATCCAGGTGACCTTCGTCGACGATCCGCACGACGTCGAGCAGTGGAAGTCGGCCATCCGTCCGAACACCAAGGCGTTCTACGGTGAAGTGCTGGCGAACCCGAAGAACGATGTGTTCGACATCGAAGGTGTCAGCGCTGTCGGCCACGCCCACGGCATTCCGCTGATCGTCGACAACACGGTGCCCACGCCGTACCTCATCCGCCCGATCGAGTGGGGTGCCGACATCGTCGTCCACAGCCTCACCAAGTTCGCCGGCGGCCACGGCACGTCCATCGCTGGTGCGATCGTCGACAGCGGCAAGTTCGACTTCGCCGCCAGCGGCCGCTTCCCGAACTTCGTCGAGCCCGATCCCAGCTACCACGGTCTGGCCTACTGGCCGGCCCTCGGCGCTGGCTCGTACATCATCAAGGCCCGCGTTCAGTTGCTGCGCGACCTCGGCATGGCGGTCTCGCCGTTCAACGCGTTCCTCATCCTGCAGGGGCTGGAGACGCTCAGCCTGCGCATGGAGCGCCACTTCGCGAACGCCGACAAGGTGGCCAACTACCTGGTCAACCACCCGCAGGTCGAGGCCCTCAGCTACGCCGGTCTGCCCAGCAGCCCGTGGCACGAGCGGGCCAAGAAGTACGGCGGCGGCAAGGGCTACGGCAGCATCCTCGCGTTCGACATCGTCGGCGGCAAAGAGGCCGGGCAGAAGTTCGTCGAAGCGCTGCAGTTGCACAGCCACGTGGCCAACATCGGCGATGTGCGCAGCCTGGTCATCCACCCGGCCAGCACCACCCACAGCCAGCTCACGGCCGAGGAGCAGGCCACCTCGGGTGTGCGTCCCGGACTCGTGCGCCTCAGCGTGGGACTGGAATCGATCGACGACATCCTCGCCGACCTCGAACTGGGTTTCGCCGCCGTCAAGTGATCACGTCGCCACGGCTCACGCATCGCGTGAGCCGTGGCGCACCAGTCTCATCAGACGCTCCAACGCCGGTGCTGTACCCAGCACCACCAGCACGTCGCCGACGTGCAATCCCTCGGAGGCCTCGTGCCAGCGCACGAGGCCTTCGTCGCGCTTGAGGCCGAGGATGTGCACATCGTCGGCCTGCTCCATGACCGCCCGCAGCCCTTGGCCGACAGCGATCGACTCGGCACCGACCTCCATCTCTTCCACCCGCATGTCGGTGCCGGGGATGGGCAGCACGCCGAGCACTTCGGCGTCGAGGGCGGTGGCCGCGAGGCTGGCACCAATGCTCTCGTAGACGGGGACAGCGTGCGATGCCCCAGCGCGCATGAGGCGTTCGCGCCACGACACGTCAGTGACACGCGAGACGATTCGGAGGTCTGGCGCGAGCGAGCGGGCGGTCAGCGCGACGACGGCATTCGACGGATCGTCGAGGCTGGTGATCAGCGCCGCAGCGCGCGAGACACCAGCCATGCGAAGCACCGTCGCATCGCGCGCGTCGCCGTGCAAGAACACGGCGCCGATGTTGCTGACGATCTCTTCGGACGCATTGTTCTCGTCGATGACCACGCAGGCGCGGCCACTGCGAATGGCGGCCGTCGTGGCCGAGCGGCCCACCCGTCCGAACCCGGCAACTACCACGTGCTGGTGCATCTGCGACCTCACCTTCGACCTCCTGGTCTCCCTGATGGCCGACCGCACCTCGACCGACAGAAACAATGCGGTCAGCGATGCGGCCGAATAGACGAACACGGCGAAACCAGCCAGGATCACACACATCGTCCAGATCCGCCCAGCGGTGCCGAGCGTGTGCACTTCCTGGAACCCGACCTGGCCGACGGTGATGAACGCCATGTACAGCCCGTCGATCCAGCTCCATCCGTCGATGAGGACGTAGCCGGAGGCGGCGATGACGAGCAGTGTCACTGCGGCGATTGACGGGCCGCGTAAGAACCGTGCCACCAGGCGCATGATCGAAATCTGCGGGATCGGCATCGACAAGGCGGCCGATGGGGTGTCCACCATGAACACGAGTATGGCCGATCGCACCGCCAATATCCGGGCCGAATGGCTCTACGGAAACTGCGCGCGCTGTCGTACCTTGGCTTCAATCTTTCGTATCGAGGGGGTCTTTCATGCCTGGCTGGTGGCGTCCGGTGGGGGAATGGCTGAGTCGGCGCACCATGGCCACATTGGCGGCCGTGGCGGTCATTACGGCGGTGTTCGCGGTCGGGCTGAACAAGCTCGACTTCGCGACGGGACAGGACAGCTACATCGACCCGCACTCGAAGGTCGCCAACGACAACCGCGCATATCAGACGTTGTTCGGTGGTGAAACGGTGATCTCGCTGTTCACCGTGCCCGAGGGGTCGACGCTCGTCGATTTGTTCACCACGAAGAACGTGCAGCAGATGAACGACATGGAGTCGACCCTGTTGGCCGCCAAGGGTGTGGTGGCCTCGGTGGTATCGCCCGTGGCACTGCTGCAGTGGACGAACGATCTCATCACCAAGGGTGTGGCCAGCGGCATCCTCGCCAGAGCGATCGAGCGCGAGCCCGACGCCCCGTCGAAGCTGTTGCGTCAGGATGACGCGTTACTCACCACGTTGCGCCTCGGCGCCGCCGGTGACCAGAAGTTGGACAACCCCGAGTGGGTGAAGTTCCTGCTGTTCGACAACACCGGGTTCTCGGTCAATGGGGACAACGTGGTGGTGGCTCCCGCCGACGATCAGTTGCAGGTGCGCAAGGCGCTGCGTGCGTTCATTCCCGATGCGCGGCACGCCATCTTCGGCACGGTGTTGGTGGGCAATGCCCCGCTCGACGATCTGGCCAAGGGTCAAGATGCGGTGACGAGCGCGCTACGCGGCCGCACGTGGGACAACGCGACGGTGATGATCACCGGTACTCCGACGTTCCTCACCGACATCAACGACTATCTGCAGGGCGGCATGCTCACCCTCGGTGCCATTGCTGTGCTGGTGATGATCGTCATCCTGGTGGTGGCATTCAAGGTGCGCTGGCGACTGCTGCCGCTCGCCGGTATGGCGGTCGGTGTGGCCTGGGGTTTCGGCGCGTTCGGGTTCACCGGCACGAAGTTGTCGCTGGTGACGATCGCCGGACTGCCGATCCTGATCGGCCTCGGCATCGAGTTCGCGATCCAGATGCAGAACCGCATCGAGGAAGAGCGGATGCTCGACCATGCCACCGGGCCGGTGGGAGCGACGGCGCAGCACCTCGGACCGCCGATGTTGGTCGCGACGATCGCCGCCGCCATCGCGTTCTTGACGGTCAAGATCTCGCGGGTGCCGATGGTGCAGGACTTCGGTGTGCTGCTGGCGTTGGGCATCGTGGCGCTGCTGGTCGCCGGTGTCGTGCTCCCGGCCACCGTGATCGGTTCGCGTGAGCGGCGCTCGCCGACCACCAAGGACCCCACCGAGGGGTGGGTGGAAGCCGTCGTGCATCGCCTCGGCTCGCTGCCGAAGTTCACCGTGCTCCCCTTGGTGCTCATTGCGGTCGCCATCCCGGTCATCGGGTTGTCCGTCGAGGGTGGCTCGAAGATCGAGAGCGATCCGGTGAACTGGGCCAACCAGTCGAGTACTGCAATCAAGAACATCCGCACTCTCGAAGGCGAGACCGGCTTCTCGTCCACGCTCGGCGTCCTGGTGGAGTCCGGTGCTGCGACCACGTCCAACGGGGTGTTCACCGACCAAATGGGGGCGTTCCAGTTCGAGTTGGTGCAGGCCGCCCTGAGTTCGAACAAGGAACTCGCCGAGGCCTCCAGCCTGGCCACCACCGTTGGCTGGTTGATCGAAGTACCGAACACCACGTCGCTGCCGCCCACCGGGCTCGACATGTTGGAGGCGTTCAAGGTGGCGCCGACCTCGCTGCAGCAACTGATGGTGGCCGACAACGGCAACGCTGCGCAGGTGTTGTTCCAGGTGGGGCCGTCGTCGCTGGAAGTGCGTTCGACGGTGATCGACAAGGTGAACGCGACGATCGCCGACCCGGGTGGTCAGGCGCTCTTGCCCAAGGACGCACAGGCGACGACGGGTGGACTCGCCGTCGTCGGTGTGGGGCTACTCGACAACATCACCGCCAACAGGGCACAACTCACCATCGTCGCGCTGCTGCTGGTGGCTGCGTTCTTGATCCTGCGCTATCGCGATCTCGTACGCGGTCTGTTGACGATGGTGCCGGTGTGCCTGGCCGTGGGCACCTCTGCAGTGCTGGTGCGCACACTCGGCATCACCCTCAGCCCGCTCACCACCGTCGGCGGGCCACTGGTAGTGGCCACGTGCGCCGAGTTCTCGGTGTTGTTGATCGACCGCTACGCAGAGGAACGCGGGCGTGGGCTCGACCCCACGGAGAGCACGAATGTGGCTGCGGCGCGAACCGGGCGAGCGTTCTTCACCTCGGCACTGACGACGCTCGGCGGGTTCGCCGTGTTGATGTTCTCCAGCCTGCCACTGCTCAGCGACTTCGGCATGGTGGTCACGATCAACATCGCTGTCGCACTACTGGCCGCGCTCGTGGTGGTGCCGCCACTCGTGAAGGCGGCCGATGAGCGCCGCTTGCTGGTGATGGGCACGGGAACCCCGGTGGGCCAGCACCGCCGTCGGGCCGTGGTGGCCGGTGTGGCCGGTGTCGCGGCATTGGCTGGAGGTCTGGTGATGGTGGCCGATGCGGTGCACCAGAAGACAGCGTCAGTGGCTGCCGCGCGCACCACCGACAGCATCGAAGTACCGGCCACGATCCCGGCCAGCACCACCGCCGCGCCGACCACATCGTTGGCACCCGACGCGACGCTTCCTCCCGGACCGGCCGAACGGCCAACGGGGCTGATCGCTGGCGTGTTCTACGACGCGCTCGTCGCAGTCGGCGTTGACTCCGGTATCGCCCGGTGTTCTGCCGATGATCTGTTGGCCGTCACGCCCGAAGCAGACCTGATGGCGATGGGGATCGCCAACAACCCGCGACCTGCCGAGGTGAACGCGTTGCTGACCGCCGCCGCCGCCCGCTGCGGTGTCACTCCGGAACAGTTGGCGAAACTGGCCTGACCGGTCTACTGATCGGGTCGCTGCTCGCGCAGGAACTTCTCGAACTCAGCCGCGAGGTCGTCGCCAGTGGGGATCGCAGCCTCCATCCGCCGGTCGTACTCACGCTCGAGCATCTCCACGTAGCGGCTTGCCTGGGGGTCCTCCGCGACTGCCTCGTCGTGCAGGCTGCGCCAGCGCAACGCGTCCTCCGTCAGCGCGCCGTGGCCGGTGGGTACGCCGAGCACATGCTCGAGATGGCGTAACAGTGCTGCCGACGCCTGCGGGTGTTTGGCATTCCCCAGATAGTGAGGGACGCCGACGCGCAACGACACCGCCGGAAGCCCGGCATGGTCGAGGCGTTCCTGCAGCACGCCGACCAGACCGGTGACACCCTGGTAGCGCGGACGGCTGAGGCCCAGGGCCCGCACCAAACCGTCGTTGGTGCTGCTGCCGACCACCGGTGCCGGCCGTGTGTGTGGCGCGGCCTCGGGTGCGGCGCCGAGCGTGACGACCACCTCGCAGCCCAGTGCCTGTGCGACCGTGACGATCGCATCCGCGAACGTGGCATAGCGGAGATGTGGTTCCACTCCAGCGAGCAGGACGAGGTCGTGGGCCATGCCGGGGAAGCGGGCGATGCGAAACTCGTTGGACGGCCAACTGATGCAACGCTCATCGTTGTCGTCGAACTCGACCTGCGGACGCTCCTGGGTGAAGTCGTAGAACGGGTCGGGATCGATGTATGCCGCGACGGGAGCGATCCGACCTTCGGCCAATGTGTCCACGGCGTCCGTCGCCACCTCGGCGATGTCGAACAAGCCGCGCAACGCCAGCACCATGATCGGCTGGTGTAGCGGCGCCAGGCCGTCGAATGCCGTGGTGAGGACCGTCACGCGAGCACCTTCACGACAGGGCGGCGACGACGTAGTCGATACACGCCGTCAGCGCCCGCACATCGTCGGGCTCGACCGATGGGAACATACCGACGCGAAGTTGGTTGCGACCCAGCTTGCGGTAGCTGTCGGTGTCGACGATGTGGTTGGCGCGCAGCGCCACGTTGACATCGTGCGCCTCGACGCCGGTGAGGTCGATGGTGCCGACGACGCTGGAGCGCTGCATCGGATCGGTGACGAACGGACTCGCGTACGGCGCAGCCTCCGCCCACGAGTACAGGTGTGCCGACGACTCGAGGGTGCGCTCGATGCACCAGTCGAGGCCGCCGTTGCCCAACATCCACTGCACTTGCTCGTTCAGCAGTACCAGCGTGGCGAGCGCCGGTGTGTTGTAGGTCTGGTTGGCCACCGAGTTGTCGAGCGCGATGTTGAGGTCGAGTGAGGCCGGGCGCCAACGGTCGCTGTGGCCGATCTCGCGGATGCGCTCGACGGCGGCGGGCGAGCACGCCGCCAACCACAGGCCGCCGTCGCCGGCGAAACACTTCTGCGGAGCGAAGTAGTACACGTCGACCTCGTCGCGCAGCCAGGGCAGGCCACCGGCCGCTGACGTGGCGTCGACGACGACGAGTGCGTCGCCTTCGGGGCGGGTGAGGTGCATCGAGACGCCGGTGGACGTCTCGTTGTGGGTGAGTGCCACGACGTCGACGCCCTCGGCGGTCGGCTGGATGGTCGGGTGGGTGCCCGGTTCGCTCTTGACGATGATCGGCTCACCGATATGCGGCGCGCTGGCAGCGGCCTCGGCGAACTTCGAGGAGAACTCACCGAACACGTAGTGCTGACTGCGCTCGCGGACCAGGCCGAACGTGGCCACGTCCCAGAACATCGTGCTGCCACCATTGCCGAGGACGATCTCCCAGTCCTTGGGCAAGTTGAACAACGCCTTCAGGCCGTCGCGCACGGAGCCGACGAGATGCTTCACGGGTGGTTGGCGATGCGAGGTGCCCAACAACGTGCCGTTGGCTTTGGCCAGCGCGAGCACCTGCTCTGCGCGCACTTTGGAGGGACCGCAACCGAAGCGTCCATCGGTGGGGAGGAGATGGGCAGGTATGACGATGGTGCTCGGATCGGTACTCACCATGACAGTCTCCCGCCGAACTGGCGTTGTGACAAAGGCAGATGGATGAAATCTCAAGGGCGGCGGGCGGCACCCTCCCGTAGAATCGGTGTGCTCGTGTATCGAAAGGTCTTTCCAGTGAACCGCACCTCCGCCCGTCTTGCCGCGATCGCCGAATCCGCCACGCTGGCTGTCGACGCCAAGGCCAAGGCGTTGCAGGCCGAGGCGCTGAAGGTCGGGGGCGAGAGCGTGATCGGCTTTGGTGCCGGCGAACCCGACTTCCCGACGCCCGAGAACATCGTCGAGGCCGCTGTTCGCGCCTGTCGCGATCCGAAGATGCACAAGTACTCGCCGGCGGCCGGTCTGCCCGCGCTGCGCGAGGCGATCGCCGCCAAGACGCTGCGCGACTCGGGGTTCTCGTGCCAGGCCAGTCAGGTGCTGGTCACCAACGGCGGCAAGCATGCCGTGTTCACCGCATTTGCCGCATTGTGCGATCCGGGTGACGAGGTCATCTGCCCGGCCCCCTACTGGACCACCTACCCCGAGGCGATCACACTCGCTGGCGGCGTCCCGGTCGTGGTGCAGACCGACGAGACCGCGGGTTTCAAGGTGACGGTCGAGCAGCTCGATGCCGCGCTCACGCCGCGCACCAAGGCGCTGCTGTTCGTCAGCCCCGACAACCCGTCGGGTGCGATCTACTCACCGGCCGAGGTCGAGGCCATCGGCCGCTGGGCCGTGGAGAAGGGCGTGTGGGTGCTCACCGACGAGATCTACGAGCACCTCGTGTACGGCGACAACAAGTTCGTCAGCATGCCCACGGTCGTCCCCGAGCTGGCGAACCAGTGCATCATCGTCAACGGTGTCGCCAAGACGTATGCCATGACCGGCTGGCGCGTGGGCTGGATGATCGGGCCGTCCGATGTGATGAAGGCCGCCACCAACTTTCAGTCGCACAGCACCTCCAACGTGTCGAACGTGGCGCAGATCGCGGCACTCGAAGCGGTGTCCGGCGACCTGTCTGCTGTGGCGATGATGCGCGAGGCCTTCAGCCGCCGCTCGATCACGATGCACCGGATGCTCAACGAGATCCCCGGCGTCACCGCGATCGTGCCGCAGGGTGCGTTCTACTGCTACCCGAACGTCTCGTCGCTGTTGGGTCGCCCGCTCGGCCCCAACGGCACGGTCAGCAACACCACACTCGAGCTCGCCGACGCGATCCTCGGTGAGGCCAAGGTGGCGTTCGTGCCTGGTGAGGCGTTCGGCACTCCCGGCTACGCGCGCTTCAGTTTCGCGATGGCTGACGCCGACATGGAAGAGGGCATCCGCCGCATCCAGCAGTGGGTCGGTGTGTGACCGACCCGTACGGCCTCGAATCGATTTCGCTCCAGTGGTTGCGGGCCAAGCCGGGTCAGAAGTGGGCGCGCTACCCGGGTGACCTCGCGGCGTGGGTGGCCGATATGGATTTCCCGCCGCCGCCGGCAGTGCTGACGGCCTTGCGCAACACGACGGGCAGCGGCGACTTCGGGTATCCGGATTGGCGGCGCGCGACTGGTGGCTCACCCGCCGAGCAGGCGTTCATCGCCCGCTGTGCTCGGCGCTACGGCTGGCAGGTCGGGCTGGGCGAGCTGATGGAACTCAACGATGTCGTGCAGGGCATCCAGATCGTGCTGCACACGTCCACTGCGCCGGGGGATCGCATCGTGGTGCACACTCCGATCTACCCGCCGTTCCTCAGCAGTGTGGAGGACAGCGGCCGCGAGGTCGTGCGCGTGCCAGCCCACACATCGTCGACATCACCGTCCGGTTGGACGTTCGACCACAGCGCACTCGACGCGGAACTCACCGCGCGACCGGCCACCGCACTGCTGCTGTGCCATCCGCACAACCCCACCGGCCACGTGTTCTCCGAGACCGAGCTACGCGAACTGGCGGCGCTGGCCGAACGCCACGATCTATTGATCATCAGTGACGAGATCCACGCCGACCTCACCTACGCGCCGCTCCGGCATCAGCCGATGGCGTTGTTCGCGCCCGACCGCACGGTCAGCATCCATGCCGCGTCGAAGGCCTTCAACCTCGCCGGTCTGCGCTATGCGGTTGCCCACTTCGGGTCGGTCGCCGCGCAGCGCCGGGTGAAGGCGTTGCCCGGTCATCTGTGGGGGGCGCCGAACCTGCACGGAGTCGCGGCGACGACCGCTGCCTGGAACGACGGCGACGAATGGCTGGCCGCGGTGCTGGTGCACCTCGATCGCCAGCGGCATCTGCTCGCCGACTTGTTGCGCGAGGCGTTGCCGACGGTCGGCTATCACGTGCCTGCCGCCACCTACCTGGCGTGGCTCGACTGTCGTGCGCTCGGCTGGGGTGACGACCCCTCGCGGGTGTTCGCCGAGCGCGGGGTCCGCCTCAGCGAAGGCCCCAACTTCGGCGTCGAGGGCCGTGGCTGCACCCGCCTCAACTTCGCCACGTCGTCGACCATCCTGCGCGACATCGTTACCCGCATGGCCCAAGTCGGCGTTCAGGCCTGACCTGTCCGGACCTCACCGCCGACTTGGGTTAGGCCCTAACAAGTCGGCGTTCAGGCCTGACCTGTCCGGACCTCACCGCCGACTTGGGTTAGGCGAAGAGCTGGCCGGTGGGGGTGACGAGGAAATCGGCCAGGCGAATGTGCTCTTGAGTGATGAACCCGCGCTGGGGGAGTGAGCCGTTGTGCACCATCTCGATGACCGCGGCCACCGAACCGGCGGTCGTCCACGCGATGGCGGTGCGGCTGATGCCGTCGACATCCTTGGGGGTGTAGGCCTTCACGAACTCCAGTCGTTGCAGTTGCCCGTTGATCGAACCTTCGGACGACACGTGCATGTACACCACATCGTCGCTCACGGGGGGCTTGGCATGCGTCAGCAGTTCGCCGGCGAGGCTTCGGCGTTCACGCATCAGCAGTTCGTGGAAGAAGAAGTTCATCAGGTCCATGTGGCCCGGGTAGCGGATCGTCTTGTAGTCGATGTTCGCCACCTGGCCGGCATAGGTGTCGCACATACTGCCGAGACCGCCGGACGTCGTGAACGCTTCGAGTTGCACGCCGTTGACGTACAGCGTCTCGCGCCACTCCATGGCTGACACCCACTTGCGGTTACCTTCCTCGATGACCTCGCAGTCGTTGAGGTACTCGTTCACCACGCCCTCTGGTGACCAGTTGAACGCGTAGCCCAGCAGGCCCGTCGGGTGCTGCGGCAGCGCGCCGACCCGCATGCGCACCGAGCGACACACGTCGAATGACTCCACCTGCGAGGCGGCGACGATCGCGACGAACCCCGGTGCCAGGCCACACTGTGGGGCCATGACGCCGGCCGAGGTGCGGCTGAGTTCGGCGATTGTGCTGGTGGTGCCCACGTCCTCGGTGAGGTCGAAGTAGTGGATGCCCAGTTCGTGGGCCACGGTGGCGACACCTTGGTTCAACGTATACGGCAGGCACGAGAGCACGGCCTCCACCTTGGCCAACTCGGCGCGCAGCACGGCGGTGTCGGAGATGTCGACTGTGTGGACCGGGAAGCCACCGTCGTCGCGCGGTTGGCGTTGGTCGATGCCGGTGACCTGGAAGCCTGCGTGTCGCAGGAACGTGGCGGCCAACTGGCCGACCTTGCCGAGACCGAGCACGGCGACCTTTTCAAAGCTCATGGGCGCAGCGTACGCCCCTCAGGTCAGGGCCAATAGAGGCCTTGGTGTAGCGCTAGGCCACTGATCACCACGAGCGTCAGACACTCGGCCACTTGTTCCGCGGCGCCGAGTACATCACCGCTGATGCCACCGATCTTGCGGCGCGCCAGCAGACCTGTTGCCGCTGCCGCCGCGAGCGCCGCGCCGGCCAGTGGTGCTACCCACCAGCCCGTGGCCAGCGCCGTGACCGCCAGTCCACTCGCCACACCGATCGTGGCGCGCAGCGGTGTGGTGCTGCGGCCGTAGTCCGCGCCGAGGCCGGTGTGTGTGGCGAGTCGCATGCTGCCCGCGAGACCCACCGCAGCGACGCGGCCCATCGTGTGGGCGGCGAGCGCCGCGGCGAACATCGCCGCCGGACCGGGCAGCGAACCGAGGGCGACGATACGCACGACGATCGATGCGCACATCGCCGCTACGCCGTACGTGCCGTGACGACTGTCCTTGAGGATTTCCAGTCGCCGCTCGACCGTCCACCCGCCGCCGAACGCGTCGGCGATGTCGCCCAGGCCGTCCTCGTGGAACGCGCCCGTGATCAACAGACCGACCGCGACCGCGACGGCTGCGGCCACCAGCGGCGGAGTCAACTCCCACAGGCCAGCGGCCACACCTCCGATGGCTGCACCGATCAGGGCACCTGCGAGCGGGAACCAGGCAACCGTGCGGCTGAGCGATGGCTCGCGCCGCAACCGGATGGGCACACGGGTGAGGAACTGCAAGGCGGCGAGCAGTGGCACGACCGAACCCTCAGCCGAACCACTCGGTGAACGTGGGCACGTGGGTGATGCCAGCGCACGCCATGCGCACGAGCGGTACGGCCGCCATCGCGCCGCTGGCTTCGCCCAGGCGCATGCCAAGGTCGAGGAGCGGCTGCTTGGCGAGGTGCGCCACCAGGCGACGGTGTCCGGGCTCGGCCGAACAATGGCCGACCTGACAGTGGTCGAGCGCACCGGGCACGGCGACCGCAAGTGGCAGCACCGCCGCCGTGACGACGTAGCCATCGAGCAAGACCGGTATCCCGCGCAGCCTGGCAGCGACAACGGCAGCGGCGATCGCGACCAGTTCGGCGCCACCGACTTCGCGCAGCACCTCGAGCGGATCGGTGACGTCAGCGATGCGGGTGACCGCAGCGATGACGGCGGCGCGCTTGCGGGCGAAACCGTCGTCGTCCACACCGGTACCGCGTCCCACCCAGTCGGCGGGGTCGCCACCGAGCAGCGCAGCGGTGACCGCTGCTGCAGCCGTCGTGTTGCCGATACCCATCTCGCCCAGCACCAGCAGATCGGCGTCGAGTGACTCCACCGCGGCTCTGCCGGCGGCGACGCACTGATCGAAGCGTTCCGCCGACAGTGCCGGTTCGACCCGCAGGTCGCCCGTCGGGCGGCCGACGCCCACATCGATCGCTTGCACGGATGCGCCGACGACGTCGGCGAATGCGGTGACGGTGCTGCGATGCGCCTCGAACGCAGCCAGCATCGCTCCGGTGACCTCGATTGGGTAGGCGCTCACACCAGCCGCAGCCACACCGTGGTCGCTGGCGAAGATCAGCGCGGCCGGTCGGTGCACGGCAGGCAGCGAGGATCCCCGCCACTCGGCCACCCAGGCCGCAAGTTCGTCGAGCCGGGCCAGCGCGCCAGCGGGGCGCAGGATGTCGGCGGCACGGGCGCGAACGGCATCGCCGGCGACGAGATCAGCAGCGGGCAGCGCAGCCAGCGACGTGCGCAACCAGTCGGTGCTCATCGCAAGAGGTCCCACGGGTTCTCCAGGCGCAGCGCGCGCCCGGCCACCATCAGCAGGGTGCGATCGGCGATACCTGCCACGGTCTGGTTGAGCCGCCCGAGTTCATCGCGGTAGCTGCGACCCATCGAGGTTTCGGGGTGGATTCCGAGACCGACCTCGTTGCTCACGACGACCGTGGGCACTTCGGCGTGGGCAGCACGAGCACGCAGCGCGCTGACGAACTGTTCCACGCGCAACGAGCGCGATACGGCGTGAGGTTCGTGCACCAGCAGATTGGCCAGCCACACGGTGAGGCAATCGACGATCAGTAGGTGATCGGCGGGTACCGCCGCGATCGCCGCGCCAAGATCGAGCGGCGCCTCCACAGTGAGCCAATGCCCGGGTCGCTCATCGCGGTGTCGGCTGATCCGCTCGCGCAGGTCGTCGTCGAACCCTTCGGCGGTGGCTACGAAGGTGACCGCTCCACCGTGGTGTTCTCCCAGCTGCACGGCGAGCGTGCTCTTGCCGCTGCGTGCTCCGCCGACGAGGAACGTGAGCATCAATAGTCGATTCCGCGTTTGGCGTTGATCCCACGTTGGAATGCGTGCTTGACCTCGCGCATCTCGGTCACGGTGTCGGCGACGTCGATGATCTCCTGTGCGGCGTCGCGGCCGGTGACCACGAGGTTGACGTGGCGCGGGCGGCCGGTGATCGCGGCGACGACGTCGGCGGTGGGTACCCAGCCCCAGGTGCAGAGATACGTGAGCTCGTCGAGGATCACCAGTTGGTGCTCGCCGGCGGCGATGAGCTCGGCAGCCACGGTCCACGCTTCGCGAGCGAGCGCGATGTCGTGGCTCTGGTCGGCAGAGTCCCAGGTGAACCCGCCGCCGAGGGAGTGCCAGGTGACGCCGAGTTGGCGGCCGATCTTCTCCTCGCCGACCTTCCACTCGCTGCCCTTGATGAACTGCACGACGGCGACGTTCCAGTCGCGGGCGACGGCGCGGATCATGACGCCGAAGGCAGCCGAACTCTTGCCCTTGCCGTTGCCGGTGTTCACCAGCACGAGCGAATCGGCGTTGGTCAGGCCAGCCGGAACGGGGTCGTCCTCGAGCGGGAACGTGCCGGGCTCGCGGGTGATGGGGGTCTCAGGCTGCTCATCCATGGGTGGCGCGAGCTTAGGCAGC
Source organism: uncultured Acidimicrobiaceae bacterium (assembly GCA_903919215.1). Classification (GTDB taxonomy): domain Bacteria; phylum Actinomycetota; class Acidimicrobiia; order Acidimicrobiales; family Ilumatobacteraceae; genus UBA668. Next base: position 6,705 of record CAIXHI010000393.1, on the reverse strand, counting down.
GAGTGCTACGGTTCACTCGTCACGTGGCTTCGGCCGCGGGATGCACGGTGTTCAGCGAAGTCCGGTGAGATCCCGGCACTGTCCCGCAACGGTGGTTCGTGAAGCCCTCCAGGGTGATCACGACGAGTCCGGTCGCCTGAAGCCGAGCGCGCAACTCACCCTCGAGGCAAGGGCGGTTCGCGACGGGGGAACCCGTCGGATCCCAGCTTGTCCTTCCGAACCGGAGGCACAGCTTCCGGAGAAACGGAGGATCCGATGAAACGGTTCACTTCCATCGCCGCACTCGCGGCGATCCTGCTCACGAGCGCGGCCTGTAGCGACTCCTCGACGTCCGGCTCCACAACCAGCGCCGCCCCGGTCGTCACGGACACCGTTGTGCCGCCGCTGCATGCAATCATCAGCCTGTCGCCCACGCACACCGAGATGCTGTTCGCCATCGGCGCCGGCGAACAGATCATCGCGGTCGACGACCAATCCACCTTCCCGGCCGAGGCGCTGGCCAAGCCGCACGACCTGTCGGGTTTCGAACCCAACGTGGAAGCGATCGCCGCGCTGCACCCCGATCTGGTGGTCATCGCCGATGACTCCAAGGACCTCACCGGTCAGCTCAGCAAGTTGGGCATCGCCGTGTGGGTCGGGACGGCGCCGACCTCGTTCGACGACGTCTACACACAGATCCAACAGCTCGGCCTCAACACCGGGCATGTCAACGAAGCCGATGCCCTCGTGTCGACGATGACGGCCGACATCCAGGCTGCCGTTGACGCGGCACCGACGCTGGCCAACCCGCCGAGCTTTTACCACGAGCTCGACAACACGCTCTACAGCGTCACCAGCAACACGTTCATCGGTCAGGTCTACGGCCTGTTCGGTTTGAAGAACCTCGCCGACGGCGTGGAGGCGGGGAACGACTACCCGCAGCTCAACGCCGAGTACTTGGTGACGTCGAACCCCGACCTGATCTTCCTCGCCGACACGAAGTGCTGCGGCGAGTCGGCCAGCACGGTCGCTGGTCGGCCGGGCTGGGATGGGATCGCCGCCGTGCAGCACGGCGCGATCGTGGTGATCGACGACGACATTGCCTCCCGCTGGGGACCACGTCTGGTCGACTTCGTCCAGGCTGTCGCTTCGGCGCTGGCGAAGGTTCCGGCCACCTGATGAGCACACATCGTCTCTCGCGCAAGTGGTGGCTCCCAGCATCCCTCGTGGTGCTGGTGGCTGCCGTCGCGCTCGGGGCGATGATCGGCCCGGCCGGTGGCATCTCGTCGGCCAACTGGCGGATCGTGTGGAACATTCGTCTGCCGCGTGTGGCGCTCGCTGGTGTGGTGGGCGCGATGCTCTCGCTGGCGGGTGCCAGCTATCAGGGCGTGTTCCGCAACCCGCTCGTCGACCCGTACCTGTTGGGTGCGGCGGCCGGTGCTGGCCTGGGTGCGTCGCTGGTGTTCGTCTATGCGCGCAGCGGTACGTCGGGATGGCCGGTCGACCCGTTGCCGCTTGCTGCCTTCCTCGGTGCACTGGCGGCGGTGTTCGTCACCTACACGGTGGGCGCGTCGTTCGGTGGCAGCAGCCTCAGCCTCGTGTTGGCCGGGGTGGCGGTCGCGGCCTTGGCCACAGCGGTGCAGCAGTTCCTGCTGCTGCGGCACAGCGATGTGATCAAGGAGGTCTACTCCTGGATCAGCGGCCGGGTGAACACTGCGACGTGGAGCGACGTGAGACTCGTGTTGCCCTACGTGGTGATCTCCGGGGCGGTGCTACTGGTGCACCGCCGCCACCTCGATGTACTGCGCGTGGGCGATGAGGAAGCGTCCACCTTGGGGTCGGAGGTACGCCGGATCCGGCTCGTCGTCGTGATTGCGGCGACGTTGGGGACGGCAGCGGTCGTCAGCGTCAGCGGGCTGATCGGCTTCGTCGGCATCATGGTGCCGCACCTCGTCCGTCTGGTCGCTGGATCGTCGTACCGGTTGGTCTTGCCACTCAGCATCGTCGTCGGTGCCGCGTTCCTGATCCTTGCCGACATCCCTGGTCGCGTGCTCCAGCACGGTGGCGAGACACCGATCGGTGTGGTCACCGCACTGGTGGGCGCACCGATGTTCATCTTCGTATTGCGCTCCAGGAGGGCCGTCGCATGAGTTCACTCGGATTCGAATGCCTCAATGTGCGGTACGGAACGCAAGAGGCGTTGTACGCGTTCACCGACCAGGTGAAGCCCGGGGAGTGGCTGTGCCTCATCGGCCCCAACGGCGCCGGCAAGTCGAGTGCATTGCGGGCAGTGGCCGGGATCGTGCCGCACCGAGGCAACATCACCGTCGACGGGGCGCCGTTGTTCGAGCGGTCGCCGCGCCGCCGCGCCGCGCTCGTGGCCTACGTGCCGCAGTCGCCGTTGATGCCGGACGATATGACCGGTGGCGAGTATGTGCTGCTCGGCCGCAACCCGTACATCGGCTACTTCGGCAGCGAGACCAAACATGACCGTGCGCTCGTCGCCGACGTGCTCGATCGTCTTGACCTCCGGGCGTTCGCCGATCGGCGATTGGGCACGCTCAGCGGTGGCGAGCGCCAGCGACTGGTGATCGCCCGCGCGGTTGCCCAGGAGGCGCCGATCCTGTTGCTCGACGAGCCGACGAGTGCGCTCGACATCGGTCATCAGCAGCAGGCGTTGGAGTTGGTGGACCGGCTACGCCGCGAACACGGGCTCACTGTTGTGTCGGCGATGCACGACCTCACGCTCGCTGGCCTGTACGCCGACCGACTAGCGCTGTTGCACCAGGGCCACGTCGTCGCCAGCGGCGACGCCGCCCACGTGCTGCGTCCGGAGACGCTCAGTGAGTTCTACGGCGTGAGCGTCAGCGTTCACCACGAGCCCGACGGCACCGTGGTCGTGGTTCCCCGTCGCTCCAGCGTCTGAGCGCTCGACTCGGGCATGGTCGGCTAGGTTGATTTGCCTTGAGCGCCGAGAACAGTGACACCGCGCGAGCGCTCGGCCGCGATATCGCCGGCGCGACCGCGGCACATGTGGCACTCGTCGACGCCATCGTCGACCTCACTGATGCCCAGGTGGCGCAGTCCTCACTGCTGCCGGACTGGACGGTCGGGCATGTGCTGACGCACATTGCGCGCAATGCCGACGGTCACGCGCTGATGCTGCTTGCTGCCAATCGCGGCGAGGTGGGTCGCCAATACGCGGGCGGGATGGTGCAGCGCAACGCGGAGATCGAGCAGGGCGCGCGCCGGCCTGCGGCCGAACAGGTGGCGGATGTTGCCACAGCGTGCGCAGGCCTCGAGGCCGCATGGGCAGCCATGACCACCGCTGGTTGGCAGGGTGAAGGTCTCTCGGTGGCCGGCACCGTGAAGGTCAACGACCTGCCGTTCCGCCGTTGGCGCGAGACGGTGGTACATCACGCCGATCTCGGTATGGGGTTCACGTGGCGCGACTGGCCAGCGGACTACGTGCGCTTGGAACTGGCGCGCACGACGATGCTGTGGGCCAGTCGCAAGCCGATGGGGCTCACCACCTTGCCGCTCGCCGCGCAGACGCTGCCCGACGGAGCACGTCTGGCCTGGCTGCTCGGGCGCACAGCGGTCGCGGGCCTCGACCCGGCGGGGATTTTCTGATGCTACGTACGTCTCGCTGGGTGCTGAGTGCCCTGCTGGCCGCGATTGCCCTGACCGGCACGTTCGTCGGCGGCACCGCCGGAACCGTCGTGGCCCATGCGGCGCTGCAGAGCAGCACCCCGGTGGCGAACAGCGTGCTCGAACAAGGGCCGCCACAGATCGTGCTGCGGTTCGACGAAGGGATCGAGGCCAGTCTGGCCAGCATCACGTTGTTCGACGGCAAGGTGCACGCGATCGGGTTGGGGAAGCCCGTCGCCGGTTCGGACGCGAACAGCGTCACAGCCTCCGTGCCCGAGTTGGGTGACGGCGTGTACGCGGTGATCTGGCGGGTCACGTCGGTCGATGGTCACGTCGTTGATGGCGGTTTCAGCTTCCAGGTCGGCACCGGCGCGAGCGGTGACGGTCAGGCCTTGATCGCAGAGGCGCGACGTGGAGTGCGTGCCGCACCGGTCGTGCGCTTCTGGTATGGCGTCGCCCGCTTCGTTGGCTATCTCTCGGTGGTCGCGCTGCTGGGTGCCGGTTGGTGGATCATGCAGGGCGGTGCATCGCTCGGGCGACTCGCTGGCCGCCGCTGGCGACGACTCCCGATCGTCGCTGCAGTGCTGCTGGTGCTCTCGTCCGTGGCGGCCTTCCTGTTCTTCGGCGCGGAGGCGGTCGCCGGATCGCTGAGTGACGCGTTCTCGCCCTCGGTGTGGGGTGATGTCGCAGGCACCCGAACGGGCGCTCTGCTGCTGGGTCGGGTGGGTCTGGCCGTGGCCTGGGTGGCGTTGGTCGGCGTGTACCGCCATCTTCAGCGGGGAACGGTCGCCCCGGTGGCGTTCGTGATTGGCCTGTGCACGCTCTACACGTTCTCCGCCGTCGGTCATCCGAACACGCTGCATCCGGCACCGGTATGGATCGCGGTCGACCTGTTCCACCTCGCCGCGATCACGCTCTGGCTGGGCGGGCTTATCGCGTTTGCGCTGCTGCCGCGCACCGCGCTGGCCGACGCGGCCGGCGCGCAGCTGGCGAAGCGTTTCTCTCGCTGGGCGCTGATCGCTGTGCCGGTAGTGGTGGTCACTGGCGGCGCGCTGACGTGGAAGTTGAACCGCGGCCTGGCCGGCATCACCGACACCGACTGGGGTCGCGAGGTGCTCATCAAGGTGGCGCTGGTGGGTGTGCTGCTGGCAGTTGCCGGCGTCTCACGATTCCTGCTGCATCGCCGTTCGGCGGCATCCATGCGCTACACGGTGTGGGGTGAAGCACTGATCGGGTTGGTGATCATCGGCATCGCGGCCAGCATCGTCTCGCTCCCGCCAGAGCAACCGGTGCGTGCCCAGTTGTATGCCGAGGAATTGGCTGCGCCGAACGGGCTCATCGCGCTCGTCTCGCTCGGCCCGGGGCACATCGGCTCGAACGAGATTCATATCAACCTCACCCCGCCTGGCGGCTCGCTCGCACCGGTGGCGGGTATGACCGCGCGTGTGGCATTGCCCGATGGGGGTGTCCCGGAATCGCCGGTCACGCTGAAACAGGAAGGGCCGAACCACTACAGCGGAACGGTCACCTTCCCGCGCTCGGGTCAGTGGCGTCTGGAACTGATCGTGCAGGTGACGGCGAGCGAGACGCAGTCGTTGAAGGCCGTGGTGCCCATCCCGTAGCGGCGCCTCAGGGCAGCGTCAACCAGTGCATGGTGCGCTCGTACCCCTCGTCGATCATGCCGACCGACTTGCCCACATCGAACGTCGTGAGCGCGCTTGCCAACGCCGGGATCTCGATCACGAGCAGACCCGCTGGTGGCCTGCGCAGAACGGATCGACCGTGCGCCTCGACGCCCAGTGAACTGGCACGAAACAGGATGTCGAGTGCGTGTTTCGGGGTCGGCCCGGTGGCCAAGGTCGGTACGCACAGCACCAGCGCAGCCGCAGCGCCCAACTGCAGCGTCAGGTCGAGCGGCACATCGGCCACGACTCCGCCGTCGACGTAGGTGCGGCCGTCGATGTGCACCGGCGGGAACACACCGGGGAATGCACTGCTGGCCAACACTGCGCGAGCTGCGTCACCGGTACTCAACGCGACTCCCTCGCCGCTGGAGAGATCGGTGGCGATCACCGCCACGCGAGTGGGGGCGTGTTCGAGTAACCGCTTACCGAGTTGGTGGCGCAGGAACCGGTGACCATGCATGCTGTCGAGGAACGACGGGCGGCGCCCCACCAGCCCCATTGCCAGCCGACTGAGTTCCAGCCGCATCAGGTCGCGCCGCTTGATCGACCGCCACATCTTTTCGAGCCGGTGCACACCCTCGATACCGCCGTTCCAGGCGAACAGCGTGGCGTTCACGGAACCAGCCGACACGCCCACCAGCAGGTCGGGGACGACGCCGTGTTCGGTGAGCGCCTTGAGCACACCAACCTGGTACGCCCCGAGTGCGCCGCCTCCAGGCAGCACGAAGGCCAAGGGCCTCGGTAACTCGGCGATGTCCTCAGGCGTCACCCGGCGATTGTTGCACTTGCACGAGGTGGTGCCGAACATCGTCACCGGGCAACCCCTGCACCCGCATCGGCCGCGTTCATCAGGGTGCTCACCAACCGATCGATGTGGTCGGCCATGTCGCCGTCGAGGCCACCGGGGAGGTGTGCCAGCCATGTGTCGAACTCATCGCGGAACTGCAGCCCGGGATGTTGGGCATCGGGCCGCAGCGGCGGCGGCGGCGGGAAACGTGCAGGGAGCGCTCCGTCGGCGATCCACCGTTGGTGCACTGCTGCCGCTACGGACGCAGCGGCGGTGGTGAGCGTTGACTCCTTGGCGAACTCAGCATCGTGGCGAACCCGGTCGGTGTCGACGGGATGAAGTCTGCCGAGCGCCCCGACGCCGACTCCGACGGCCAGCGAGACCAACCATCCGCCGGGGATCAACCCACCGGCCAGGCCCGCCACGCCGACGAGCATTGCCCAGCCGGCGGCAGCGCGTCGAGCATCGGTCACCCGTTGGTTGACGAGCACCTGCTGCAGCATCCCGAGATAGGCGGCGAACTCCTCCAGTGTCGTGGACCCGGCTGAGTGCGACAGCAACCCGTGGCGAACGGTGTCGGCCTGCTGCACCAGCCGGTCGAGT
>CAIXHI010000392.1 GCA_903919215.1 uncultured Acidimicrobiaceae bacterium | reverse complement strand
CGGAAGCGGCCCGCGCCGCGGCTCGCGATCAGATCCACGCTGCGGTCAGCGATGTTGCCGGCCGCGCTGGTGAACTCGCCACCGGGCGTCGCCCTGCGGCTGATGTCGTCGACCGCGTCGTGAACGAGGTGATGGCACGATGAGCGTTCTCAGCATCATCGCCTTCGCCCACCGCATCGCAGAGGAGACGCCGGTCCTCGACAAGGACGGTCACGTCACCACTCACAGCTGGATCCTCCCGGAGACTGCGGAGATCATCTACGGCGGCATTTCGTCGCTGTTGATCTTCTTCATGCTCTTCAAGTTCGGCGCACCGGCGATCAAGAAGAGCTTCGCCGCTCGCACCGAGAAGATCCAGAAGGAACTCGACGCAGCAGCTGCCGACAAGTCGGCTGCAGCCACCGAAGCCGCCACCATCCGCCAGGCCAAGGGCGATATCGAAGGTGAGCGGGCCCGCCTGCTCGCCGACGCTGCCACTCAGGCCGCTGCGGTCCTGGAAGATGGCCGGGTGCGCCTGGCTGCCGAGGTCGTCGATCTCGAGGCCAAGGGTGTCACCGACATCGCCAGCGCTCAAGGTCGCGTGGGTGACGAACTGCGAGCGGAGATCGCTCGCCTGTCGTCGGCCGCCGTCGATCATGTGGTTACTGGCTCGCTCGACGACGCCACCCACCAGGAACTGATCGAGAACTTCATCAACCGAGTGGGGGCCGGATCATGAGCGACAACCGCATCGAAGGCTACGCACGGGGTCTGTTCGAGATCGCCCGCGCCGAAGGCACGCTCGACGTGGTGGAAGACGAACTCTTCCGCTTCGCCCGCAGCTTCGAAAGCAGCGACTCGCTGCGCTCGGCGCTCACCGACGAGCAGATTCCGCCGGCCAAGCGTCAGGCGATCATCGAGGATCTCCTCGGCGGTAAGGCATCAGCCACCACCACCCAGCTCGTCGCAATGGTCGTCGGCTCGGGTCGCGGTCGCGACTTGCCGGCCATTGTGAACAACCTCGTCGCCCGCGCCAGTTCGGTGAAGCATCAGGAAGTCGCCGAAGTGCGCACCGCTGTTGCGCTCACCGCCGATCAGCAGGCCCGCCTCGGTGCGGCCCTGGTGAAGGCAACCGGCAAACAGGTGAACCTGAAAGTCGTGGTCGACCCGTCCGTTCTGGGCGGCATCGTGGCCACCGTGGGCGACACCGTCATCGACGGCAGCGTCCGTACCCGCATCGACCAGCTGAAGTCCCGCCTGTAACAGGCCAAATCGGAGCATCGAAGAACATGGCTGAACTGACACTGAGCGCCGGCGACATCGCATCCGCGCTGAAGAAGAACCTGGAGGGCTTCACGCCCTCGCTGGAAGCCCGTACCGTGGGCCGCGTCACCCAAGTGGGCGACGGTATCGCACGCGTCTCGGGCCTGCCCGACTGCGCCGTGAACGAACTCCTGGAGTTCGAAGACGGCACCGTCGGCCTCGCGCTGAACCTCGACGAAGAGAGCATCGGCGCCGTCGTGCTCGGTGACGCAGACCACATCGAGGAAGGCCAGCCCGTGAAGGCGACCGGCCGCATCCTCAGCGTGCCGGTCGGCGACGCCCTGCTCGGTCGTGTCATCAACGCGCTCGGCCAGCCGATCGACGGCAAGGGCGACATCGTCGGTGGCATCAACCGTCGTGTCGAGATCCAGGCCCCCGGCATCATGGGTCGCAAGCCCGTGCACGAGCCGCTGCAGACCGGTATCAAGTCGATCGACGCGATGACCCCGATCGGCCGTGGCCAGCGCCAGCTGATCATCGGCGACCGCAAGACCGGCAAGACCACGGTTGCGGTCGACGCGATCATCAACCAGCGTGGCCTCGGTGTGAAGTGCATCTACGTCGCCATCGGCCAGAAGGGCTCCACGATCGCCCAGACCGTGGAAACCCTGCGCCAGTACGGCGCCTTGGAGTACACCGTCATCGTGGCCGCTCCGGCCTCCGATCCGGCCCCCTTCAAGTACCTCGCACCGTACGCCGGCTGCGCCATCGGCCAGCACTGGATGGAGAACGGTGAGCACGCGCTCATCGTCTACGACGATCTGTCGAAGCAGGCCGAGGCCTACCGTCAGGTGTCACTCTTGCTGCGCCGCCCGCCGGGCCGCGAGGCGTACCCCGGCGACGTGTTCTACCTACACAGCCGCTTGCTCGAGCGTGCGGCCAAGCTCAGCGATGAGCGCGGCGCAGGTTCGCTGACGGCACTGCCGATCATCGAGACCAAGGCCGGCGACGTGTCGGCGTACATCCCCACCAACGTGATTTCGATCACCGACGGTCAGGTGTACTTGCAGGACAACCTGTTCAAGTCGGGTGTGCGCCCGGCCGTCGACGTGGGCATCTCGGTGTCCCGCGTGGGTGGTGCGGCGCTGATCAAGGCGATGAAGAGCGTGTCCGGCACGCTGAAGCTCGACCTCGCCCAGTTCCGTGAGCTCGAGGCCTTCGCCACGTTCGGCTCGGAACTCGACGCCATCTCCAAGGCCCAGCTCGAGCGTGGTTACCGCCTCGTCGAACTGCTGAAGCAGCCGCTGAACAGCCCGATGCCCGTCGAAGAGCAGGTCGTCGTGGTGTTCGCCGGTACCAAGGGTTACCTCGACAGCCTGCCCGTCGTCGACGTGCGTCGCTTCGAAGGTGAGCTCCTCGCCCACATGCGCGGTGCGCAGGGCGGTCTGCTGGCCGGTATGCGCTCGAACCCGAAGGCCGATGTGCCCTCGGAACTCGCCGCCATCATCGCCACCTTCAAGGAACAGTTCGTGGCTGCCTCTGCCGCTTCCGCGAAGGCTGCGGCTGATGTCACCGCCACGGATGCGGCCCAGGTCGGCGAAGCCCACAGCGACAAGACCCTGGCAACGGAGTAATCATGGCCGGTGGTCAGGAGCGCATCCTTCGCGGACGTATTCGTAGCGTCCAGGCAACCAAGAAGATCACGCGCGCCATGGAACTCATCGCGGCATCCCGCATCGTCAAGGCGCAACAGCGCGTTGCCGCTGCAGTGCCGTACAGCGACACCATCACCGAAGTGGTGAAGGATCTCGCTGCGGCCGGCGGTTCGTCGCAGTCTCCGCTGTTGACGTCACGCCAAGAGGTGAAGTCCACGGCATACGTGGTGATCGCCGCCGACCGTGGCCTCTGCGGTGGCTACAACTCGGGTGTGCAGCGCGCAGCCGAGGGTTCGGTCAAGGCCGATGTCCTCGACGGGAAGAGCTACTCGCTCATCACCGTCGGTCGTAAGGCCGAGGGCTACTTCAAGTTCCGTGCCTACAACATTGCAGCCGCCTACGGCGGTTTTAGCGACAGCCCCACCTACGCCCACGCCCGTGAGATCGGTCAGGACGTAGTGGCCCGCTATCTCGCTGGCGAGTTCGACCGCGTCGAGTTGGTCTACACCCGCTTCATCAGCGCCGGTTCGCAGGAAGTCGTGCGGCGCCCGCTGGTGCCGCTCGATCACGAGACGGTCGAGGGCGGCGACGGCAAGGGTCCCGATTCCGCTGGCACGCCGTCGGACTACGAGTTCGAACCCGATCCGGGAACAATCCTCGACACCTTGCTGCCCCGGTATGTGGAAGCCCGCATCTATGCGGCGCTGCTCAACGCTGCGGCCGCCGAACACGCCTTCCGCCAGCGGGCGATGAAGAGCGCTACCGACAACGCCGAGGAACTGATCAAGAACCTCAGCCGCATCATGAACCGTGCCCGTCAGGACAGCATCACCACTGAGATCATGGAGATCGTCAGCGGCGCCGAAGCCTTGTCCGGTGGCTCGAAGAACGTGCAGATGATCGACCTCGGTCCGATCACCGATCTCGCATCGAACTAACACCAGAACGCCCACACCCAGTACTACGGCACACGAAGAAAGAACAGCGAAATGACGATGACAGAGACAGATCGCAAAGACGGCCGAGTGGTCGGTATCGCCGGCCCCGTGATCGACGTTGAGTTCCAGCCCGGTTCGCTGCCCGAGCTGAACTCGGCGCTGGAATTCACCATCACCGTCGAGGGGAAGGACGTCAAGGTCCTTGCCGAGGTGGCACAGCAACTCGGCAACAGCCGTGTCCGCGCCGTGTGCATGAAGCCCACCGACGGCCTCACCCGTGGCACCCCGGTGCGCAACACGGGTCGAGGCATCAGCGTGCCCGTGGGTGACCGCACGCTGGGTCATGTGTGGAACGTGTGGGGCGAAGTGCTCGACGCCGACAATGCCGACTTCGCTGATGTCGAGCGGTGGGAAATCCACCGTCCGGCCCCCGATTTCGCCGCACTCGAGCCGTCGAAGCGTCTGTTCGAGACCGGTATCAAGGTCATCGACCTGCTCACCCCGTACGTGGCCGGTGGCAAGATCGGTCTGTTCGGTGGTGCAGGCGTGGGCAAGACCGTGCTCATCACCGAGATGATTCGCCGCGTGGCGCAGAACCACGGTGGTGTGTCGGTGTTCGCCGGTGTCGGCGAGCGCACCCGTGAGGGCACCGACCTGATGCTCGAGATGGAAGAGTCGGGTGTGTTCGAGAAGGCCGCCTTGGTCTTCGGCCAGATGGACGAGCCGCCGGGCGTGCGCCTGCGCGTTGCGCTCTCGGCCCTCACCATGGCGGAGTACTTCCGCGATGTGCAGAACCAAGACGTGCTGCTGTTCGTGGACAACATCTTCCGCTTCGTGCAGGCCGGCTCCGAGGTGTCCACCCTCCTGGGCCGTATGCCCTCGGCCGTGGGTTATCAGCCCACCCTGGCCGACGAGATGGGTCAGCTGCAGGAGCGCATCACCTCGACCCGCGGTCGTTCGATCACGTCGCTGCAGGCCGTGTACGTGCCCGCCGACGACTACACCGACCCGGCCCCGTTCACCACCTTCACCTTCCTCGATGCCACCACCGAGCTCAGCCGTCAGATCGCCTCGCTCGGTATCTACCCGGCCGTGGACCCGCTGGCGAGCACCTCGACGATCCTTCAGCCCGAAGTTGTCGGCCAGCGTCACTACGACGTCGCCCGTCGCGTGCAGGAGATCCTCCAGCGCTACAAGGAGCTGCAGGACATCATCGCCATCCTCGGTCTCGACGAACTGTCGGAAGAGGATCGCCTGACCGTGTCCCGTGCCCGCAAGGTGCAGCGGTTCCTCAGCCAGCCGTTCTACGTGGCCGAAGTGTTCACCGGTGTGTCCGGCGAGACCGTGCCCGTCGCCGAGACCGTGGAGAGCTTCGAGGCCATCGTCAACGGTGAGCTCGACGAAGTGCCCGAGCAGGCGTTCCTCAACGTGGGTGGCGTCGAGCAGGTGCTCGCCAAGGCGAAGTTGCTGCAGGAAGGCGCTGCCTGAAATGGCCACGATGCAGGTCGAGTTGGTGTCCCCGGAGAAGATCCTCTTCTCCGGTGAGGCCACACAGGTCATCACCCGCACCTTGGGTGGCGGCGAGATCGCGTTCCTGCCCGGCCATGCTCCGTTCCTCGGTGCGCTCACGGAGTGCCACACCCGCATCACCCTCGTCGAGGGTCGTGTGCTCGATGTCGCCGTTCACGGTGGCTTCGTGCAGGTGAGCGGCAACACCGTCAGCATCCTCAGCGACATCGCCGAGCTCGGCGAAGACGTTGATCGCAACCGTGCGTTGCGGGCCAGGGATGTCGCCGAGGAACTGCTGCGCCGCGAGCACGACGCCGAAGCCGTGTCGGCGCTCAGCCGGGCCCACGCCCGCCTGTCCGCCTCGGGCGGGATCACCGGTACGTCGCAGGGCGCTCACTGATACTGGCGCTGCGGCGCCGAAACTGAAATGTTGACGAGGCGCAGGTCCGGTCGGGGCCTGCGCCTCTTCGCGTTCAGAACTGGAAGTACAGGAACGGGCTGAACGTGCTGGACAGCGCGTACATGCACGCGAGTGGCGCCACCACGAGGACCATCGCCAGGCGCAGGGCATCGGCGCTGCGGCCGCTGCGGTACGTGAGTACCCGACCGATCTGCCCGTCGGCCGGCATGAAGATCACGCTGATTCCCACCGCCCACCAGAACAGTCGCTGAGTGGTGAGGAACAGGTCGAGGCCCAGTGGGATCGGCCCACCGTGCGGCAGGAACATCACGTAGAAGAAGTGCATCGCGTGCGGGAGATCGCGCGAGCGGAACAGTACCCAGCCGAGCAACACCAGCGTGAACGTCACCAAGCGGCGCAGTGGCGCCCACGATGGTGTGCCGTGCACCCCGAGGCCGGTGAGACGCTCAATCACCAGGCATGCTCCGTGGAACAGTCCCCAGACGATGAATGTCCAGTTCGCGCCGTGCCACAGCCCTGTCAGCAGGAAGACGATGCTGAGGTTGGCGTACGTGCGCACCGGGCCTCGGCGGTTCCCGCCCAATGGGATGTACACGTAGTCGCGGAACCACGATGACAGCGACATGTGCCAGCGGCGCCAGAAGTCGGTGATCGAGACGGCGCTATAGGGGCGATTGAAGTTCTCCGGGAAGTGGAAGCCGAACATGCGCGCCAGACCGATCGCCATGTCGGAGTAGCCGGAGAAGTCGAAGTAGATCTGGACGGCGTAGGCCAGCGCGCCAATCCAGACCGAGGCAGTGGTGTAGTGGCCATACGGCAGATCGAACGAGGCATTGGCGATGGCGGCAACCTGATCGGCCACCATCACCTTCTTCGCCAAGCCCCAGAAGAAGCGTGGCGCTCCTTCGACGAAGTCGTCGTACCGGTGAGCAGGGACCGTGAGTAGATCGTGCTCGATGTCGGCGTAGCGCACGATCGGGCCAGCGATGAGGTGTGGGAACAGCAGGATGTAGGCAGCGAAGTCCGTCAGCTTCGGCGCTGGCTGCGAGGTGCCGCGCCAGACATCAATGACATAGCTGATGCACTGGAACGTGTAGAAGCTGATCGCGATCGGTAGGGCGAGGTGCACCGTCGCCCCGGCATGCAGGCCGGCGGCGCGCATCAGGGCCGAGGTCTGGGCTACTGCGAAGCCGCCGTACTTCCAGACACCGATGGACGTCAGGTTCAGAACAACGACCAACTGGACGAGACGCCGACCGGCGGCCGGGCGCTCGGTGCGCCAGCGCGCGAGGCGATTGGCCGCAAGGTGATTACCGATCACCGAGGCGGCAAGCAGCAGCACGAAGCCACGCCCGCCCCAGATGTAGAACACCGTCCCGACAGCGATGAGGAACTGGTTGCGCACTCGCCAGCCGCCCGCCCACAGGAGGAGCAGGCAGCACGGCATGAACGCGAAGAGGAACACCGGGTCGGAGAAGACCATCCGTCAGCCCGCCAGCGACGCAGTCAACTGGTCGACGAATTCTGGCCCGAGCGTTCCATTCATCAGGAACGAGAGATTGCGTTCGACGATCAGGATCACGACGTGGTCGGCGCCAGCGATCGCAGTGGAGACGATCGAAGGGTCCTCCGCATAGGGGATGACCAAGGTGAGGTCTTCGAAGTACGGGACGATCTGATCCAAGGCCCGAACGGCGAACGAGTCGCCCACGATCACTGTTCGTCCAGGGATCACCTTGGCGGACTGGGTGGAGTTGACCCACCGGGTCTCATAGTTGCCGATCTCGACGCCGGAGACTCGCCCGACACCGTCTCGTTGCACTTCCAGGACCTCTGTTCGCGCTGGCCGCGGCATCCCCGTCAGAAACGAAAGGTCTCCCGTGTAGGTCCGCATCCCGGTGTTGACGATTTCTGCGTCATCGAACAACCCCGGTGCCAATGTCTCGATCAGTGCGTGCACCGCAACCAGTGATCCCTCGCTGTCCCAGTGACTGTCTCCCGAGAGGTACAAGGGGTGGTTCGTGGCTGAACGACGGTTGATGAGCAAACTGCGAACATCGAGCCAGCCGGGGATGGTGGATGTGTCAAGCGCTGCCCAGAGTTCGTCGCGGTACGTCTCCCAACACTCACGTTCAGGGAAGCGCTTCGGTAGGTAATCGCTCAGCACCGTGCTCTTGTTGGGTGCCACCATGGTGACGATGTCGCGTCCAGAGTCGGCGATGAGGGTCGCAATGCGCGACAGGCTGCTCATATCCGCAGCCACTGTGTTCCAAGGCCGGCACGAGCGGGTGAAATCTTCTCGGAAGAAGAGCTGATTCTTCGCCCCGCGCATCACCTCCGGGCTGGCCGAGCCACCGAAGGCCGGGTCTTCTCGGAACACGTGTTCGTCGATCCAGCCATCGGAACGGATCGCAGGTGAGCGCAACGGCAGTCGATCTCCTAGGTACTTGCCGAACGCACTCAGCGATGACCAGCCGTGGTCGAACCCGCTGAAGGCGACCGGAGCCTTGTTGTCGGCGGGCCGACCACGCGCGCCTGCCACCCACGCGACCCCAGGCGCGAACAGCAGCATCGCAGTCGCCGCTGCGACCACTTTCCGCACGACCGTTGAGCCTGTGGTCCGCTCGTGTCGTGTGTGCATCGACGGCGATCCTAGGCGTCAGCGGTCCCGCGCCACGGCGCCGGTGCATGGCTCATAACCTGGGCGGCATGGCCACGTTCCCGTTTTCGTCCGCACTCGTCACCGGCGCCTCCAGCGGTATCGGCGAGGCAATGGTCGAACTGCTCGCTGGCACCGGCGTGCACACGGTGGTCGTCGCTCGCCGCGGTGATCGGCTCGATGCGTTGGCGCAGCGGTTCTCGGCCGTCGAGGTGTTGGCCGCCGACCTCACCACGGCTGAGGG
>CAIXHI010000391.1 GCA_903919215.1 uncultured Acidimicrobiaceae bacterium | reverse complement strand
GTGCCGCCGGTCGCGGCGATGAGCGATGCGGTACTCGATCGTGTCGGCGCAACCCGTGCTCGCGTCGGCGCGGCCATTGCCTGCACCGCCGTGGGTGTCGTCGCGATCATCGATGTAGTCGCTGGCGGTGACGCGATCCTGCTGGCGGTCGGAGTCGTCGGTCTGTTCGCCGCGGTGTTGTTGTTGGGCCCGGTGATGGCCAAACCCGTCGCGCGGGTGATCGGCGCGCCGGTGCAGCGCGTGCGCGGGGTCACCGGCACGATGGCCAGGGGCAATGTGCAGCGCAACCCGCGGCGTACCGCCCGTACCGCCGCACCGGTGCTGATCGGCGTCGCGCTCGTCACCGGTGCGGCGGTGTTCGCGGCCTCGATCAAGGAGCAGATCCGTTCGACCGTCGGCGACACGTTCGCCGGCGACTACGTGATCAACTCGACCAACGGCGGCGCCGTCAGCCTCTCGCAGGTGTTCGTCGACTCGCTGAACACACTGCCCGAGGTGGGTACGGCCAGCGGTCTCGGCTTCGCTCGCGTCGCGATGCCCGACGGTTCGCCGGCCATCGGCACGGTCGTCAACCCGCTGACGGCCGGGGGACTGTTGAAGGTCGACTTCGTGCAGGGGGCGCTCACCGATCTCACACCGGCAGGGGTGCTGGTGAGCGAGGACGAGGCGAGGAAGCGTCAGCTCACGATCGGCGCCGAGTTCGTCATCCGCATCGATGCGAAACCCATGCCGCTCACCGTGCAGGGGATCTATCGCGCTACCGGTCTGTTGCGTGCTGCGCGCATCTATCATCGCGACACGTTCAACGGCACCAGCGTGGCCGCACCGGCAGGCATCGTCTCGTTGACGCGGGCGCCGGGTATCAGCGATGCCGAGTTCCGCCGTGTGGTCGGCGCTGCGGTGCGCGACAACGGCATCGGCGAATTGCAGGACAAGAACCAGTTCATCAACAGCCGAGCGGACATCGTCGATCGCAGCCTGGCGTTCATCTACGGCCTGCTGTTGCTGTCGATCATGATTGCCACCTTCGGCATTGTTGTCACGTTGCTGCTTGCCGTATACGAACGGCGCCGCGAGACCGGCCTCTTGCGAGCGGTGGGCATGACCCGTGCGCAGGTGCGCAGCACCATCCGGTGGGAGAGCGTGATCACGTCGATCTATGGTGCGGCGGTGGGTGTGCTGATGGGCCTCGTTCTCGGGTACGTGGTGATCTTGGCGCTACGCGATCAGGGCCTCACGCACTACAGCATCCCGGTGAGCGCCGTTGTCTGGATCATCACTCTGGCGTTCGTGGCTGGTGTGATCGCTGCCGTCGTGCCCGCCTGGCGGGCGACCCGGATGAACATCCTCGCGGCGATCGCAGCGGACGGCTGATGCAGTTGTCACCCGCGCTCCGTACGTTCCTGACCGAACGGCATCTGGCAACCTTGGTGACCTTGCGCGCCGATGGCACACCCCATGCGGTTCCGGTTGGTTTCACGTTTCGCGAGGATGGGTCGACCGGTGTCGTGCGTGTGATTACCAGCGGTTCGTCGGTGAAGGCTGCCAACGTGCGCAACGCGGGTCGTGCCAGCGTGACGCAGATCGACGGGCCGCGATGGGTCACCTTCGAGGGTGCGGCCAGGGTGCTCGACGACACGGTTGCAGTGGCGGACGCTGTCGAGGCCTACGCGCGGCGCTACCGTCAGCCACGCGAACGCGACGACCGGGTCGTGATCGAGATTGAGGTGCAGCGGATGATGTGCAACAGTGGGTCGAAGTGAACGACAAGGAAGTGGGCACTCCGTTGCCCAAGAAGTTGGGAATTGCCGGCGACTTGGTGTTTGCCGTCGTGCACGCTCCGCCAGGCTTTGTCGCGTCCCTCGGCGACACGGGCGACGCGATCTGGCAGCGCAACCTCGAGCTACCGCTCGACGTGATCATTGCGTTCTTCGCCCAGCGCACTCGCTTGCGCACCGAGTGGCCCGACCTCACCGCCGCGGCACATCCCGACGGCGCGATCTGGGTGGCGTGGCCCAAGCATTCCGGCGCAGAGCGCGGCGACATCACTGAAGACGTGCTGCGCGCCGATCTGCTGAAGACCGGCTGGGTGGACAACAAACTGATCGCGATCGACGAGACGTGGAATGCTCTGCGCTTCGCGCAGCGCAAGGACCAACGGCACCCGCGCAAGCGCTGAGGAGGACACGCGTGACTGACCAGACCGACGACGAGCGTGGTGGCTGGCACCGGGCGCAGGGTGTCGAGTGCAACAACAGCGTGTGGGAGCTCATCGACAAGGCCGAGCGCACCGCCGATGATGGTGAGGAGATGCTGCGGCGCGCCTTCGCCGCGGCGTACCACTGGCAGCGAGCCACGGGCCGGGGCCCGGCGAACGAAGCGCGTGCGGTGTGGATGTTGTCGAAGGTGCACCTGCTGGTCGGGCAACCGGAACGAGCACTGCACTACGGCGACCGGTGTCTCGCCGAGTGCAACCAGCACGGCCTGGTCGGCTTCGATCTCGCGTACGCGCACGAATGTCGCGCCAGAGCACTGCGTGGGTTGGGCCGCGAGCAGGAGGCGCTGCAGGAATGGGCCGCGGCCAAGGCCGTGCAGATCGCCGACCCGGAGGATCAGGCGGTGCTCGACGCCGACCTTGCCGTCGGGCCCTGACGGCACGACCTGCGACACAAGCGCTATTCTCTGGCCCGGGCGGATCGTCGAGTTCCACTGCCGGTCCAGGAGAAGATCTTTGTCGTTACGCCGCTCACACCCCACCCTCGCCCTGCCCGCACTCACGATCGCGGTGCTCGCCGCGACGGTGCTCGCCG
>CAIXHI010000390.1 GCA_903919215.1 uncultured Acidimicrobiaceae bacterium | reverse complement strand
GTTCGTGAAGCCGCGCAGAACCATGAGCCAGATCGGCGGCTAACAGGCCGAGCCGGTGCGAGTGCCACGCCGCCGGTGCGAGTGCCACGCCGCCGGTGCGAGTGCCAGGCCGCCGGTGCGAGTGCCAGGCCGCCGGTGCGAGTGCCACGTGCGCACCCGAGTGCCACGTGGCACCCGGGGTGTCACCACCCACTCGAAAGGTGGGTCAGCCGGCGCCGTAGGGGACGACGCCGAAGTGGAACCCTCCGCACGCCGCGGTGCCCTCGGTGGGTGCCGCCGTTGCGGCCGTGGTGACTTCGGTGCCCGACTCGCCCTCGGCGTGTGACCACTCGGCAGCGTGTCCTGCGGACAGTTGCGACGCCAGGTTCGAGAGGTCCTCCGCCGTGGCGCTGTCGACACCGAGCAGCGCGGCGCCACCTTCCACTCGTTCCCAACCGAGGAACCGCCAACTGTTGTCGCTTCGCTCGAGCAACCAAGCGGGTCGTCCGGCGAAGGTCGTCGGTGTGGCGCTCATCAGCGACATCTGTGAGAGGAGCGCGCCGAGTGACGGCTCCATCTGGAACAGGATCGCCTTGCCGCCTGACGGCGTGGTGAAGTCGGCCGTGTACGTGTTGCCCATCCAGGCTCCGCTGAGCGAGGTCCATCCGGGGGGCAGGTGCAGCGAGCCACCGCCGGCCTCGATGTGGGCACCGTGCAACAGGCTGGTCGCTTCGGTCGACCACTGTGTGGCGGCTGGAGAATGGTCAATGATCGTCACCATCGCGCAACTGGTCAGCGTCGTGTATGACATGGTGCCCATCGTCGGGCCGGCGCCGAACGCCGCGCCGTTGACGGTCCGCTGGTCGTAGTCCGACGGCAGCGTGCCCCAGTAGTTCGCCATCACGCTGATGGTGAAGAGCTGGTGCGACGGGCTCACCACCGAGATGCCGAGCCGACTGTCCGGTGCTGCGGGGGCGAACAGCAGCTGGGTGACCGACATGGCGGCGGGATACAGCAGACCGTCGAGCCGCGAGGGTGACGTGGCCGCGGTGCCATCGCCGTCCTGCCGGGAGAACACGTACAGCCCGGCGGCGATCGCGGCGACGACCACCAACGCGGCGGCGATGGCGAACACCGGACGGCGACCGCGTACGTCGTGCTCCAGCGGCACCAGGTGGATCGGCTGCGGTTCGGCGGTGGGCGTGGTGGCGACGATGTCGGCGAGGACGGTGCGCACGGTGCGATCGAGATAGTCGTTCATCGGAGTGCCTTTCGGAGTTGGGTGCGGGCGCGGAACAGGTGGCGGCGGACGGTGCCGGGGGAGACCCGTAGCAGTGCAGCCGTGTCGCGCTCGGTGAGGTCTTCCCAGTAGACCAAGTAGACGACGGCACGTTGCGAGAGGCTGAGGTTCGCTACGGCGCGACGTACGTCGATGAGGGAGTCGGGCGGTGCGCCCGCGGGCGGTCCGATCGCGGCGAGGTCGCGTACCCACCGCCGTTCACGCGACCGGCGCAGATCGTGCGCCCGGTTGCTGACCGCACGGAACAGGTAGGCCCGCCGGTTGCGCACGTCGCCGAGCGCGAGGGAGTCGCTGGCCTTCAGCACCGCCTCGACCACGAGGTCGTGGGCGTCGCTCGGCCCCACCAGCACCGTGGCGAACCGCAACAGTTCGGCTGCGTGTTCACGCCACAACTGCTCGGTGAGGGTGGGAGGACTGTCGTCGATCTTGCTCATTCAACTCTGTGACGTCACCGTTGGCGTGTACGCGTGACATGGGGGCTGGGGCGGTCAGATACGGTGCGAGTGCCAGGCCGCCGGTGCGAGTGCCACGTGCGCACCCGAGTGCCACGCAGCACCCGGGGTGTCACCACCCACTCGGTTGCCGGGACGGGACGGGACGGGCCGGGCCGGGCCGGGCCGGGCCGGCGGACGGGGCCGGTGCGCAACGGGTGATGCCGTCCGTTCATCTGCGCGACTACAGTTCCGTGACGGATGAGTGACTTGACTTTCACGCACCTTGACCCTGCGGGTCGGGCCCGGATGGTCGACGTGACCCCCAAGGAACCCACGCATCGCCGGGCGGTCGCCCGCGGCAAGGTGTTCATGAAGCCCGAGACCACGACAGCGGTGATGAACCGCGAGGTGAAGAAGGGCGATGTACTGGCTGTCGCCCGAGTAGCCGCGATCATGGCGGCCAAACGCACCAGCGACGCGATTCCGCTGTGTCACCCACTCCTCATCGGTGCCGTGCACGTCAACTTCGAGGTCGCCGACGACTTCATCGAGATCGAGGTGCAGGTCGACACCGTCGATCGCACCGGGGTCGAGATGGAGGCCTTGCATGCCTGCTCGGTGGCCGCCCTCACCATCTACGACATGTGCAAGTCGGCCGACAAGGGCATGGTGATCGGCGAAATCGCCCTCTGGGAGAAAACCGGGGGCAGGTCGGGTACGTACCGCCGACCCGCTAACATTGCGACAGTCGTTACGAATGTAGTAGAACCGTAATGAAACAGATGCCCACAGTTCCCTCCCAGTTCATCTGGGACCCGGGGCAATATGGCATCAGGAGATCGAACGTGAACAACTTGAACATCGACATTCCGGCTCTGATCGCAGGAGGCATCTGATGCAACCTGTGGTACTGCTCGCCGTTGCCGCCGTCTGGGCTGCTGTCATCATTCCGCCGCTGCTCCGCTCACGCGTCGAGAACCGGCCGAACTCGTCGGTCTCCGACTTCCGTCGTCAACTCTCCACCCTGCAGCGCGCCGTGCCCACCCGCACGATGGTGCCGATGCGCGGTATGGGCCGTCCGCTCACGCAGGCGCCTCAGCAGCGGCAGATGAACCACGGCCACGCTGGCCAGGTGCGTCGTTCGCCGAATGAGCAGCAGTCCCGTCAGTCCATGCAGGAGGGCTCGCTGAGTCGTACTCACAACGACGACAGCACCCGTTCGCACCGCACGGCGCACCTGCACAGGGTCAGCCAGCGCGAGGTCACTCGTCGCCGCCGCGCCAACGTGGTGTTCATGCTGGTCCTCACCGTGGGCATCAGCGGCTTCCTCGCCGCCACCACCCACTCCAGCGGCCTGGTGTACATCTTCGCCCTGTCGTTCATCTCGCTCTGCGGCTACTGCTACAAGCTCGTGCAGATCCGCAACTACGAGATGGACCGGTCGTACAGCGACCACACCTGGTTCAACGCCGCCTGATCCCGCTACACTTCGGGCTTCCAACGGGGGTGTAGCTCAGTTGGCAGAGCGCAACAATCGCACTGTTGAGGCCAGGGGTTCAATTCCCCTCACCTCCACCCTTGGACACGCAGGCCCTTCCTTCGGGAGGGGCCTCGTGCGTTTCTGGATAACGTTTCTCGCACTCGAAGGGAGGTCCGTGTGGACCGCATCTTGATCGACGACCTGCGCGTCATGACGGTGATTGGCGCACTGCCGCACGAGCGCGAAATCGCGCAGCCGATCCGCATCGATCTCTCCATCGGCGTCGACCTGCACGAGGCCGGCCGTAGCGACGAACTCAACGCCACCGTGCACTACGGCCTGGTGTGCGAGCGCATCACCGAGATGGCCCGCGACAGCAAGGACATCCTGCTCGAGCGTCTGGCTGCGAAGGTCGCCGATGTCGTGCTGGAGTTCGACCTCGTCGACGAAGTCGAGGTCAAGATCACCAAGCTGCGTCCGCCGGTGCCCGAGGCTGTGGAGAGCACTGCGGTGATCATTACCCGCACCCGCGCCGAAGCCGCCGCGCCGCCGCTGGTGTCGCACACCGCGTACATCGCCCTCGGTAGCAACCTGGGCGACCGCGAGCGCTACTTGCGGTTCGCTGTTCGCGAGCTCGGCAACGTGGTGAGCATGTCGCAGGTGTTCGAGACCGCCCCGGTGGGAGGCCCCGAGGATCAGGGCGCGTATCTGAACATGGTCGTGCAGATCGAGACGCCGATCGACCCCTACGCGCTCATCCGCCGCTGCCAGCGCATCGAGGCCAACGCATTGCGTCAGCGAATCGTGCACTGGGGCCCGCGCACACTCGATGTCGATGTGTTGTTCTACGACGATGTGCGCATCACCAGCGAGCACCTCACGTTGCCGCACCCGCGTATCTTCGAGCGTCGCTTCGTGCTCGCGCCGCTCAGCGAAGTGGCCCCGCAGCTGTGCCCAGCCGATTGGGAGGCCACGTTGCCGCCCAGCGATATCTACCCACGCGGGCCGCTGAACCTCTGAGAACGGTGCTCAGCTGAGCAGCCGGCGCTCGAATGAGCGCACCTTGGCGGGATAGTGCACGCGGCCGAACTCGGGACGATTGCGGATGACGATCTCCAGCAACTCATCGTGCTGCGCGGTCTCCTTCCACGGCAGCGCGATGTACAGCGGCAGTCCGAACACGC
>CAIXHI010000389.1 GCA_903919215.1 uncultured Acidimicrobiaceae bacterium | reverse complement strand
CTCACCGACGGCTTCTCCGGCCTCGTGGTGTCCACAGGCGGCACCGGGTTCGCTCAACGCGACCAGACACCCGAAGGCACTCGGGCGGTCATCGAGCGCGAGGCACCCGGTA
Source organism: uncultured Acidimicrobiaceae bacterium (assembly GCA_903919215.1). Taxonomy (GTDB): domain Bacteria; phylum Actinomycetota; class Acidimicrobiia; order Acidimicrobiales; family Ilumatobacteraceae; genus UBA668. Next base: position 19,496 of record CAIXHI010000389.1, on the reverse strand, counting down.
TCGCCGAGGCGATGCGCCTCGTCAGCCCACTCGGTCGGCTCAGTCGCGGCATCGTCGGCATCCGTGGACTGTCGATCATCTGCAACACGCCGGGTTCACCGAAGGGGTGCGTCGAGCAACTGACGGCGGTCCTCGACGTGTTGCCCCACGCGCTGCGCCTCCTCGCAGACTCGCCGACGGCGCACTGATCCGCTGGTTCGGGTCGCGAAACCGCCGCGGCGGCACCGAGCGCCACCGATAGCCTCCTCCGGGTGCTGAAGCTCGTCCTCCCCAAGGGTTCGCTCGAGAAGGCCACGCTCGAACTGTTCGAGGCGGCCGACCTCCCGGTCGTCCGGTCGTCCTCGGTCGACTACAAGGCCGCCATCGACGATCCGCGCATCGACGAGGTCCGCATCCTGCGCCCGCAGGAGATCCCCACGTATGTGGCCGAGGGGCTGTTCGACATTGGCATCACCGGGCGCGACTGGGTGGAAGAGACGTCCAGCGATGTCGTCTCGCTCGGTGAGTTGAAGTACTCGAAGTCCACCTCGCTCCCGATCAAGGTGATCGTTGCCGTCGCTGGCGATTCGCCCGCCCAACGCATCGAAGACCTGCCGCAGGGTCTGCGCGTCAGCACCGAGTACCCCGAGCTCACCAAGCGATTCTTCGCCGAGAAGGGCATTGAGGCCGATATTCGCCTCAGCTACGGCGCCAGCGAGGCCAAGATTCCGGATATCGCCGACTGCATCGTCGACATCACCGAGACCGGCCGTGCTCTGCGTGCGGCTGGACTGCGCATCCTCGACGAGATTCTCGTCAGCTACACCGAGGTCGTGGCCAACAAGGCCGCCTACGCCGACCCGGCCAAGCGCCACGCGATGGCTCAGCTGATGACATTGCTGAACGGCACGCTCGATGCTCGCGGACGGGTGCTGGTGAAGATGAACGTCGGCAAGGACGAGATCTCCGCAGTGCTGGCGCTGCTGCCGTCGATGAAGTCGCCGACGGTGAACCCGCTCGCAGGTGATGGTGGCTTCGCCGTGGAAACGGTCGTCGCCAAGTCGCAGATCAACACGCTGATCCCTGCACTCAAGGACGCCGGTGCCACCGCCATCCTCGAACTGCCGATCTCCAAGATCATCCCATGACCGAGCGGGCACGCGGCGAGGGCGTGTTCGCCGGCTCCGTGGTGTCCTTCGACGTCGTCGCGGGCCTCGGCGAGGTGCTGCGCGATGACGGTCAGCGGTTCGGTTTCCATTGCATCGAGATCGCCGACGGCACACGTGCGGTCGATCCGGGTACGCCGGTGACGTTCGGGCTGTTGCCCAAGTTGGGCCGCTACGAGGCGGCGCGAATCACTCGCGCATGAACGAGCGCGACGCCCGGATCGTGGCGGTCATCAAGGCGCTACGCGAAGGCGAAGTGGTGAGCTACGGCGATATCGCCGAAGTAGCTGGGTACCCAGGCCGCAGTCGGCTCGTCGGGCGCCTGCTGGCCGTGACCGACGACGACCTGCCGTGGTGGCGGGTGGTGACTTCGGTGGGCCGATTGGTTCCTGGCCATGAACTCGAACAAGCAGGATTGCTGCGTGCCGAGGGCGTCACCGTGGTGGACGGCAGAGTGCATGCGGCACCCGTCGGCCGTTTCAGCCGCCCTGTGCGTCCTTGATCTGCACGAACGCGAGGCGGATGTTCAACAGCGCATTCATCAGGGTCTCGGCGTCTGCGCCGAGGCGACCCTCGAGACCCTCCAAGAGACAGGCGACCGCATCGATCGCGAGTGCCGCCTCCCGCAGCGACGGTGGCTCGGCGCTGAGATGGATCGCGGCCAGCTCGTAGAGTCCCATCACGTGGTTGCAGATCACCACCTCGGCGGGCACTTCCGCCAGACGTTCGCGGCTCTCGCGCATGGCAGCCTCCGCTGCCTCGAACGCCGCTTCGTCGAACTCTGTTTCGTGGTTGGTGTCTTCTTCGGGCACGGGCGGTACCCTACCGGGCTGACAACTGAAGGCGAAGTGGGTCTCACCGTTCACGGCGAGTCCCCACCCGGCCAGCACGAGATGCAGCGCCCGGGTCACATCATTGCGTAGCATGCCGCCTGGTGCGGTGTGCCCCGTCGTGTTCGGTGGCTTCGCATCACCAACACAGGAGGGGACACACCCATTGCACAGGAGTGAGCAGCCATAGCACCGCCGCAGACACCGGAACACCGGTACAACGAACGCATCCGCGCGCGTGAGGTTCGCCTCATCGGCCCCGACGGAAACCAGTTGGGGATCAAGCAACTCCCGGAAGCGCTCACCCTGGCCCGCCAGGTCGACCTCGATCTCGTCGAAGTCGCCCCGATGGCGAACCCGCCAGTGTGCCGGATCATGGACTACGGCAAGTTCCGTTACGAGGAAAGCCAGAAGGCCAAGGAATCTCGCAAGAAGACCGTCCACGTGTCGATCAAGGAAGTGAAATTCCGTCCCAAGATCGGCAAGGGCGACTTCGACACGAAGGTGCGTCACATGCACGACTTCCTTGATGACGGCCACAAGGTGAAGGTCACCCTGCAGTTCCGAGGCCGAGAGATGGCCCACCCGGAACTGGGTTCCCGAATCCTCGACGCGGTGATTGCACAACTGGGTACCACCGCCAAGGTGGAGACCCAGGCTCGTCTGGAAGGTCGCAACATGACCATGGTGCTCGCCCCTGAGAAGAAGGCGATCCCCAAGAAGTCCGAAGCCAAGGATTACAAGGCCGAGAACTACACGGCCGAGAACTTCACGGCTGAGAACTTCACGGCTGAGGAGCCGGCTGCGGCCGAACACTCCGACACCGACATGTTCGGCGCAGACGAGCACATCACTCTTGCGGACACGGATCTCCCGTCCGAAGAAACCCCTTCTGAACCCGCCTGAGATTTCTCCAACAGCGGCCCAGCCGCACGAGTCAGATCCCTGTACGGGTGACGGCTCGCAGCCAGACATACAGGAAACCACCATGCCCAAGATGAAGACCAGCAAGACCGCCGCCAAGCGGTTCAAGACGACCGGTACCGGCAAGCTGCGCCGTCTGCAGCAGAACCGTCAGCACCTGTTTGAAAAGAAGCCGTCCACCCGCACCCGCCGTCTCGACGGTGAGGTTGCTGTGCACCCCGGCGACGCCAAGAAGATCAAGCGCCTGCTCGCCAAGCGCTGAGACGACTGAAGAGAACGAGAAGAAGGAGATACAACTATGGCTCGTGTAAAGCGCGCCGTTGGCTCGAAGAAGCACCGCAAGCAGGTGCTCGAGCGGGCCAAGGGTTATTACGGTAACAAGAGCCGCTCCGTGCGTGCGGCCAACGAACAGGTGATGAAGAGCGGGCAGTACGCGTTCCGCGACCGTCGCGCCAAGAAGGGCGAGTTCCGTCGCCTCTGGATCCAGCGGATCAACGCTGCCTGCCGTCTGCCCGAGAACGAGATCAGCTACAGCCGGTTCATCGCCGGTCTGAACGCTGCCGGTATCGAGGTCGACCGCAAGGTCATGTCCGACCTGGCAATCACCGATCCGGCTGCCTTCTCGGCGCTGGTGGTCGCTGCCAAGGCGGCCCTCTGAGCACCCCCCATACCGCTGGGCTCACCTTTTCCAGCCCGAAGGTTCAACGACTGCGGCGCCTCTTGGGGCGCCGCAGTGCGCGTTCCGAGGAGGGTGTGTTCGTGGTCGAGGGTCCCGGACTTGTCACCCAGGCGTGGGAGGCGGGTTGGGAGATCGAAGCCCAGTTCTGCGCGCCCGGTTCCGGTCCCGTCGTCCCCGACGGGCTCGTGTTCGACCTGGCGCCGAACGTGATCGAACGGGTGGCCAGCACGGAGGCGCCGCAACCGGTGCTCGCCGTGGTTCGCCAGCGCTCGTCGGTGCTGCCGGACGGCGCCGATTTCGTGATCGTCGCCGACCGTCTCGGCGACCCCGGCAACGCGGGCACCATCATCCGCTCGGCGGAAGCTGCGGGTGCGCAGGCCGTGGTGTTCACGCCCGGCTCGGTCGATCCGTACAACCCCAAGGTCGTGCGGGCTACTGCCGGTTCGCTGTTCCGTGTCCCGGTGGTCGTCGCCGAGTTGCACGTCGTACGTGCGGCTGGGTTGCGACTGCTGGCCACATCGTCGCATCAGGGCGAGGTCTACGATGCGGTCGACCTGACCGGGCCAGTGGCGCTGATCGTGGGCAACGAGGCCCACGGCGTTCCCGATGACGCTCCGGTGGATGGCTGGATCACCATCCCGCACCAGGGTGAGGCCGAAAGCCTCAACGTGGCGATGGCGGCCACGGTGCTCGTATTTGAAGTCGCCCGCCAACGGCGTCAGCGGTAGTTTCCTCTCGTTCGATGGTGGAAGAAGGAAATCGATGATTGATCAGATCCTTGCGGCACGGAACAGTGCCCTGGCGCGGTTGGCCTCGGCGACGGGGAGCGACGCTGTGCGCGCCCTCGAACTCGAGGTGCTCGGCAAGAAGGGGTCGCTGACCGACCTGAAGGCTGGGCTGGGCAGGCTGGCCACGATCGATGAGAAGAAGCAAGCCGGTCGGGCGCTGAACGAAGCGACCACTGAGGTGGCGGGCGCGTTGGCTGCCCGCCTCGGCGAGTTCCGGCGGGCCGAGCGGGCCGTGCAGCTGGAGGTCGAGCGCCTCGACCTCACTGAGGTCGTGCGCAAGCCCGGTCGTGGTCACGCCCACCCCGTCACCCAGGCGTGGCAGCGACTGGAGGACGTGTTCGTCGGTCTCGGCTTCCAGGTGGCCGAAGGCCCCGAGGTGGAGACCGACTGGTACAACTTCGAGGCGCTGAACATGCCGGCCAACCACCCGGCGCGCAGTATGCACGACACGTTCTACGTCGATCACGGCGCGCCGGGCAGCACAGTGCTGCGCACACACACCTCGCCGGTGCAGATCCGCGTGATGCAGACGATCCCGCCGCCGATCTACATGGTCATGCCCGGTCGCGTCTTCCGCAACGAGACCACCGACGCAACGCACCTCGCGGTGTTCCACCAGATCGAGGGTCTGGTCATCGACCGCGGCATCACGCTCGCTGATCTGGCCGGCACGATCGAAGCGTTCACCAAGGCGTTCTTCGGAGACGGTTTCACCAGCCGCCTGCGCCCCAGCTACTTCCCGTTCACCGAGCCCTCGGCCGAGTTCGACATCCGCACGCCCAAGGGTGACTGGCTGGAACTCGGCGGCTGCGGCATGGTGCACCCCAACGTGCTGCGTGCTGGCGGTATCGATCCAGAGGAGTTCAGCGGGTTCGCCTTCGGCTTCGGGATCGACCGCATGGCCAAGGAGCGGCACTCGATCAACGACGTCCGCGAGATGTACACGAACGACATTCGTTTCCTGGAGCAATTCTGATGCGCATCGTTCATTCCATGCTCAAGGACCTCGTCGCGATCGACGACGATTTCGACGCGATCGCCGACATCATCACCAACGTTGGGCTTGCGGTGGAAGACATCCACCACGTGGGTGGCACCGTCGCCGGTGTCATCACCGCCAAGGTGCTGCGCACCGAGCGCCACGCCGACGCGGCCAAGGTGCACCGCGTGTTCGTCGACGCTGGTGACGGTATCGAGCGCCACGTGTGGTGCGGCGCATTCAACATGCAGCCCGGCGACGTCATCCCGCTCGCCACTCCTGGCACCGTCATGCCCGACGGTCGCGCGATCGAGCCCAAACCGATCCTCGGCATCAGCAGTGACGGCATGCTCTGCAGCGCTCGTGAACTCGACATGGGCGACGACCACAGCGGCATCCTGATCCTGCCGGCCGACACGCCCCTCGGCGTTCCGTACGGTGAGGCGCTCGGACTGGAGAAGGAAGTCGTCTACGACATCGACGTCCTGCGCAACCGGCCCGATGCCTACGGTCATCTCGGTGTCGCCCGCGACGTGGCCGCCAAGCTCGGCATCTCTGTCACGCCCGCCCCGGTGTTGCCCCCTTCGCAGGCGCCGGTGCGCTCAGCCACGGTGGAGCTGGTCGATGGCGATCGTTGTCCGCGCTTCACCAGCATCGTGTTGTCCGGTGTGAAGGTCGGCCCATCCCCAGACTGGATCGCCCGTCGACTGACTGCCTCCGGGATGCGACCGATCAACAACGTGGTGGACGTCAGCAACTACGTGATGCTGGAGACGAACCAGCCGAACCACGCCTACGACTTCGACACGCTCGGCGGCGGCGGTTTCCGCGTGCGCCTCGCACGTGAGGGCGAGACGATGATCTCGCTCGACGACTCCGAGCGCACGCTCACCGCGGATGATCTGCTGATCTGTGATGCAACCGATCGCCCGATCGGTATCGCCGCGATCATGGGTGGCCAGAACACCGAGATCAGCGACACGACGACGGCGATTGCGCTCGAGTCCGCGTGGTTCGAACCTGCCGCGATCATGCGCACTGTCGTGCGCATGGGTCTGCGCACCGAGGCCTCGGCCCGCTTCGAACGCGGCATGGACACGCACGGCATCGAGCGTTCCACAGCCCGCTTCGTGGAACTGCTGCGCCTCACGTGCCCGGATCTCGTGGTGCACGAAGGTGCGGTCGACGCCCGCGCACCGCAACTGCCGGTGCCGCCCGTGCTGCGGGTGCGCTCGGCGCGGGTGGGCGCGCTGTTGGGCACTCCGTTCACCGCGCAGCAGATCCGCACGCTGATCGAGCCGATCGGCTTCGTCTGCACGGAGGTCGGCGACGATCTCGACGTGCAGGTGCCGACGTGGCGGCCCGATTGCTCTGGCGAGGTCGACCTCATCGAAGAGGTCGCCCGTCTGCACGGCTACGACCTGCTGGGCAAGACCGTTCCCAAGTCCACCCAGCCAGGCGGGCTCAGCGGTGTGCAGCAACGCCGTCGGCGCTTACGCGATGTGCTGCTGGGTCTGGGTCTCACCGAGGCCATGCCGCACCCGTTCCTCACGGCTGGTGAACTGGAGAAGGCGGGTCTCCCCGCCGAGTCCGTGCGCCTCGTCAACCCCCTCGTGGTCGGCGACGACATGTTGCGCACCTCGCTGCGCCCTGGCCTGCTGAAGGCGATCGCGTTCAACGAGTCGCACCGTCGCTCGGGTGTTGCGCTGTTCGAGATCGGTCACGTCTATCCGCCCAGCAACGATGTGCTCCCGGCGGAGTACGAAGCCCTCGGCATCGTGATCGCCGGGGCGGATGCACCTGCGGCGGTCGCCGTGTGGCGTGAACTCGCGGCCGCCATGGGTTGGGGCGCCCGCCTCGACCAAAGCAACGTGCCGGCCGGTCTGCACCCGGCCCGTTCGGCGACGTTGTCGCTCGGCAAGGACAGCATCGGTGTGGTCGGCGAGGTGCACCCCGATGTCGCCGATGCGTTCGACGTCAGCGAGCGCCTCGCCGTCCTCGAACTCAACCTGTCGGTGCTCCTGGCCAACGAACCCAAGCCAGCCGCGTGGAAGCCCACCAGTCGCTTCCCGTCCAGCGACCTCGACCTTGCGTTCATGTTGCCTGATTCGGTCACGGCCGAGAAGCTCGACAAGGCCATTCGTCAATCCACCGGCAACCTGCTCGTCGACCTCACGTTGTTCGACGTGTACCGCGGCACCGGGCTACCGGAGGGCACCCGCAGCGTGGCCTACCGGTTGCGCCTGCAGTCGCTGGAACGCACGCTCGCGGACGACGATGTCGCCGCCGTGCGCGCCAAGGTGGAAGCCGCCACCAAGAAGATGGGCGCCGTCCTCCGCGGTTAGTGCCTCGGCTTCTGGGAAGGGATCGTCCCGTCTCAGTTTCCGGGAAGGATCAGTCCCGGAAACCGGGACCGATCCTTCACAGAAGCCCTGTCGCAGTTGACGTTCGGCCCTGTCGCCCTGTTGGTCGGCGCTGGACTATCGGGGCATGAGGAAACTGTCGGTTGCCGCTGTTCTGGCTCTCTCGTTGTCGTCGTGTTCGAGCACTGCTTCACGTGATGTGATCGGCCCGGGCACTTCGGATGGCGCCACGACGTTGCCGAACACGAGCCCGGACACGGTGCCCACCACCGACGCGACGCTGCCCGGTGTCTGGGTGCAGCCGCCCGCCGCCCCGCCCACGCTGTACTACATCGACAACCGAGGCACGATGGCCGCCCCGTTGGTGATCGTGTCGACGATGACCGCAGCGGGCGTTGCGACCGAACTGTGGCGTGAGACCACCGAGACGTATCTGTCCGTGCTGGACGTGTCGCCCGATCAGCAGCGACTGTTGCTGCGCCGTACGACGGTTGACGCAGTGACGAACGAGGGCACCTTCGTGTTCAGCGTCCGCGACCTCGGCAGTGGCGCCGAGACGACGATGACGTTGGGGCCAACGGCCGTGGCGGGCAAGTTCGCCAGCGACGGCAGCGGCGACGTGCTCGCGTCGTACGTCGCTGGCACCTCGTCGAACTCATTGGATCGGCTGGGAGCGGACGGACATCTTGTGGCTCATCTGGCGACGAACGAGGACGTGTTCGGTCTCACCTGGCTGGAACTGGGCGACGGTCGCATCGCCGTCGGTGGGCAACCGATCACGATCATCGATGCTGGCGGAACGCAACTGGCCGCAGCGGGCAACTCGGAGCGCAAGTGCCGCCCGGTGCGACTGATGTCGACGACGACGATCCTCGCTGCGTGCGGCACGACCGAGGAGTTCATCACCCAACTCTGGTCGCTCCCGCTGGACGGCGGCGCAGCGCAGCAGGTCAGCAAGGTGAACATCGACCCAAACGGTGTGGACTTCGGCACCTCGGACCTGTGGGCCACGACGGACGGTCGCCAGTGGTTACAGCGCTTCGGCGACTGTGGCGCGATCTGGGTGGAGGAACTCCTGGCCGACGGCAGTTCTACGCGAACGGATGTGCACGGGCTGATCCTCGGCGTCGACGGAACGCGGCTGATCACCGCGTCGAACGGGATGTGCGAAGGCGGTAGCACCACGATCGCCGCATATGACAGCGTCAGCGGGGCCACCACCGACTATCTGCGCCCACCGAAGGACGATACGGGTGAGATCGTCGGCGTGAATACGTTCGACATCATCGTCGTGCCACGCTGACCGGGTGGGTGGGGGCCGGTCAGTTGGCGCTGAGGTCGTCGGGCGCGTTTGCCAACCAGGCGACCTTTCCGCCCTGACGGCGGACGACGGCGCGCCAGAGGCCGGTGGGGTTCGGGTCGAACACATCACCCCGTTCGGCGGGGAACACCATCCAGGCCCCCTCGGCCAGTTCGCCATCGAGTTGGCCAGCGCCCCAGCCTGAGTAGCCACGGAACACGCGCAGCGCCACGACCCGCTCAGCGACCTGGTCTGGGTCGAGCATCAGATCGACCGAACCGAAGTCGTCGGTGACCGGACTCCAGGCAGCTTCCACCGGCCGCTCCAGGCGGGCGAGGGCAATGAGTGCATCGAGTTCCACCGGTCCGCCCTGGAACATCGTGGCGGGTGGCGCGAGATGGTGCTGCCAGGCGTGCACGATCTCCGGCGGGTCCTCGTCCAGGGGACGATTCAGCACCACGCCGACGGCACCGTCGGCCTTGTGCTCCAACACGTAGACGACCGTGCGGTCGAAGTTCGGATCCACCAACGGGGGAGTGGCGACGAGCAGCAATCCCTTGCACGAACCGTGGGGGTGATCCGTCGCGCTCACGATGTCAGTCTGGCCGATGAGGCGGCCGCATGAGGATCGTTGCATGATCATGCACCGCGGTGTATTGTCATGCCTTATGATTCGAGTCGGCATCATCGGCGCGTCGGGCTACACCGGCGCCGAACTTCTGCGGCTGTGCGCGCAGCATCCTGACCTCACCGTGGTGTACGCGACGGGCGACACCCAGGCGGGTACACGTGCGGCTGCGCTGTACCCCAGCTTGGCGGCGCGGTACCCGAACCTGGTGTTCGAGGAGTTCCATGCGGCCAAGGCCGAAGGGCTCGACCTGGTGTTCCTGGGCCTGCCGCACGAGGCGAGCATGGCGCTGGCCCCGCAGCTGGTGGGCAAGGTCGGCTGCGTCGTCGACCTGTCGGCGGCGTACCGCTTGAAGGACGCCTCGCTGTACCCCGGCTGGTATGGCTTCACCCACGACCAGCCCGAACTGTTAGCCGAGGCCGTGTTCGGTCTGCCCGAACTGCACCGCAGGGAACTCCACGGTGCACGCTTGGTGGCCACGCCTGGCTGCCATGTCACTGCGGCGTCGCTAGCGCTCGCGCCATTGGTACGCGGCGGCCTGATCGAGACGACCGGCATCGTGATCAACAGCATCACCGGCGTCAGCGGTGCCGGGCGTGCGCTGAAACACACGTCGCTGTTCTGCACCGTTGATGAAGATGTCAACGCCTACGGCTTGCTCGACCACCGGCACACACCCGAGATCGAGCAGGAGATCGGTGCGCAAGTGCTGTTCACTCCGCACCTCGCACCGCTCAGTCGCGGGCTGCTCGCCACGTGCTATGCCAAGCCGGCCAAGGGTGTGAGCACCGAGTCGTTGCTGGCTGCGCTCGACACGTTCTACGACGACGAACCGTTCATCGTCGTCAGCGAGGCGTCGCCGTCCACGAAGGCCACGCTCGGTAGCAACACCGCGCACCTGACTGCCCGCTACGACGAGCGCACGAACACCGTCATGGCGTTGTGCGCGATCGACAACATCGCCAAGGGCGCTTCGGGCGGCGCCGTCCAGGCAGCCAACGTTGCCCTCGGTCTGCACGAGACCGCTGGCCTGTCCATGATCGGCATGTACCCCTGATGAGCGCCACCCCGCAACACCCAACTCCGCTCGATACCGCCGATGTCCTCGTGCATGCGCTGCCGTACATCCGTCGCTTTGCCGGTCAGGTCGTGGTGGTCAAGTACGGCGGCAATGCACTCGCCGGTGCCAGCGAGGGCGACGCGCTCGCGCTGTTCGCGCAGGACATCGTGCTGATGCAGCAGGTCGGTATGCGCCCGGTGGTGGTGCACGGCGGTGGTCCGCAGATCAACGACCTGATGGCGAAGCTGGGCAAGGTGGCCGAGTTCCGCAAGGGTCTGCGGGTCACCGACGCGGAGACCGTCGACATCGTGCGCATGGTGCTCATCGGCCAGGTCAACCCGCAGATCGTGTCGGCCATCAACGTGCATGGCCCGCTCGCCGTGGGCGTCAGCGGCGAGGACGCTGGTCTGATCCGGGCCAGTGTCCGTGATCCCGAACTGGGCTTCGTTGGCGATGTGGAAGCGATCAACCCCACCATCCTGCGCGGTCTGCTCGCCGAAGGGTTCATCCCCGTGGTGGCCACCATCGGCACCGACGAGACTGGTCAGGCCTACAACATCAACGCCGACACGGTGGCCGGAGCGATCGCTGAGGCACTCGGCGCCGAGAAGCTCGTCTATCTCACCGACATCGAGGGTCTGCGGCGGGTGGTGGACGACCCGACCAGCATCATTCGCCAGACCACGACCGACGAGCTCGACGCGTTGATGGCCGATGGCACCATCGCCGGCGGGATGATCCCGAAGGTGGAGAGCTGCGTACACGCGGTGCGCGGCGGAGTCCGACGGGCCCACATCCTCGATGGCCGGATACCGCACGTACTGCTGCTGGAGGTCTTCACCGACGAGGGCATCGGGACGATGGTCTCATGAACGCTCACGCCTTCGACACGCAAGGTATGCAGTACTGCCCGTTCATGCCCGTGTTCGGGCCACCGCAAGTGATGTTCGAGCGCGGCTCGGGCACCGAGCTGTGGGACGCCGACGGCAAGCGCTATCTCGACTTCCTGTGTGGCCTCGCGGTCACGTCGCTGGGTCACTCGCACCCCGTGGTGGCAGAGGCGATCAGCCGTCAGGCCAACCAACTGCTGCACGTCAGCAACCTGTTCGCGAACCCGGCAGCGCTGAAGGCCGCCGTGCAGGTGAATGCGCTCCTCAAGGAGACGACCGGACATGAAGGCCAGGTGTTCTTCTGTAACAGCGGCGCCGAGGCGAACGAGGCGGCGCTGAAGCTGGCCCGCAAGTTCGGCGGCCGTGGCCGTCACGCTGTGGTCAGCGCCTACGGCAGCTTCCATGGCCGCACGCTGGCCACGCTCGCCGCCACGGGCCAACCCGCCAAGCACGAAGCGTTCCAGCCGATGCCTGATGGGTTCCGGTATGCAGTGTTCAACGACATCGCCTCGCTGGAGGGTGCGATCGACCCGACGGTCGGTGCGGTACTGCTCGAACCCGTGCAGGGTGAGGGCGGCGTGGTGCCCGCCGACGCGCAGTACCTGCGCGATGTGCGTGCATTGTGCGACGAGCGCGGCCTGTTGCTGATCATGGACGAGGTGCAGACCGGCTATGGCCGCACCGGCGAGTGGTTCGGGTTCCAACACGCTGGCGTCGTTCCGGATGTGGTCACGATGGCCAAGGCGATGGGCAACGGCTTCCCGGTGGGCGCCTGTTGGGCCAAGCGCGAGATTGCAGCAGTGTTCAAACCCGGCGACCACGGCAGCACCTACAGCGGCACGGCCATCGCCACGGCAGTCGTCAGTGCGGTCATCGACGAGATGCGCCGCATCGACGCACCCCGTCTCGCTCGTGAGCGCGGGGCTGAACTGACGGCCAAGCTGGCCGCGGTGCCCGGCGTGGACAGCGTTCGCGGCACCGGTTTGCTATTGGCCGTCGAACTCGCTGCAGGGATCGACGCCAAGGCCGTCTATGCCGCGCTGCTGGAACGCGGCATCGTCACGAATGCCGTCACCGCCACCGCCCTGCGGCTGGCGCCACCCCTCACGGTCACCACCGAACAGATCGACGAAGCGGTCGCTGCACTGACCGCTGTGCTCCAGGAGACCCCCCAGTGACCCGCCACCTCATCGATATCACCGACTTCTCAGCGGAGGAGGTGCACACGATCCTGCGGCTGTCGCAACAACCCGACCTACCCAAGGTGCTCGCCGGCCTCGGGGTGGCGCTGATCTTCGAGAAGCCGTCGAATCGCACGCGCCACTCGATGGAGATGGCCGTGTTCCAGCTCGGGGGGCACCCCGTGTACACCCGTGGTGAAGAAGTCGGCATCGACGTGCGCGAGTCTGCCGAAGACGTTGCGCTCGTGATGGCTGGGTACCACGGTGTGCTCGCCGCTCGCGTCTACCAGCACGACAAGGTGCAACGGATGGCCAAGGTCAGCCCGGTGCCTGTGGTGAACATGCTCAGCGACCACGCTCATCCGCTGCAGGCGTTGGCCGATGCGCTGACGATGCAGCAGGTGCACGGCCCACTGGCCGGCACACGCATCGCCTGGATCGGCGACTACAACAACGTCGCCCGCTCGCTCGGTGAGATCAGCGTGATGCTGGGTGCCAACATCGTCTACGGCTGTCCTGAGGGTTTCCATCCTTCGGCTGCCGAACTCGCTCGTCTGAACTCGCTCGGCGCTGGCGCTGCAGCGCACGAGGTCCGTCCCGAGGCGGCGACAGAGGGCGCCATTGCCGTGCACACCGACAGTTGGGTGTCGATGGGACAAGAGGCCGAGAAACAGGCCCGCATCGCGTCGTTCCAAGCGTTCACCGTCACCGGCACGATGATGGCCGGAGCGGCGAGTGGCGCTGGCTTCTACCACTGCCTTCCCGCCTATCGCGGGCTGGAGGTGGCCGCCGAAGTGATTGACGGGCCTGCCAGCCATGTCATCGCCCAGGCCCACAATCGAATGCACACAGCACGCGGCGCACTCGCGTTCTTGATGGGGGTGAGGTGACATGGCATCGAAGGTGCAACGTCAACAAGCGATCTCGAAGTTGGTCGCCAAACACGCGGTGACAAATCAGCCGCAGTTGGTCGACCTGCTGGCCGCAGACGGAATCGCCGCGACGCAGGCGACGGTGTCGCGCGATCTGGAAGACCTCGGTGCCGTGAAGGTACGCGTACCCGGAGGAGAAACCGTCTACGCAATTCCCGAGTACGAACCGGCCCGTATCGCACCAGAGGATCAACTGCGCCGGGTGATGGGTGAATGGGTGGCCGAAGTACGTAAGTCCGGTCATCTCGTGGTGCTGCGCACACCACCAGGTTGTGCGCATGTCGTGGCGTCGGCACTCGACCGCAGCGGCATACCGGGTCTGCTCGGAACGGTGGCCGGTGACGACACGTTGTTGTGCGTCGCCGAGGAGTCCGTCGGTGGCGAGGCGCTCGCCGAGAAGCTGCGCGACCTGGCAGGTCTGTCATGAGCGCCGAACAGGCCAACACTGGCAAAGCGTTGTGGCATGGGCGTTTCGAGGGTGGACCGGCCGCAGAGCTGATGGCGTACACGGAGAGTTTGTCGTTCGACAAGCGCCTCTGGCCCGACGACATCGCCGGCTCGGTTGCCCACGTGCAGGGTCTGGCGCACGTCGGCATCCTCACGGAGGCGGAGCGCGACTCGGTGCTCGCGGCGCTGGAGCGTGTTGCCCAGGAGATGGGTGACGGCTCGTTCGCGTTCGTCGAGAGCGATGAAGACATCCACACCGCAGTCGAGCGACGCGTCACCGAGCTGGCCGGTCCCGCCGGTGCCAAACTGCACACGGGTCGCAGTCGCAACGATCAGTCCGCCACCGACGTCCGCCGTTGGATGAAACGTGAACTCGTGCGCATTGCCGAACGCATCCTCGTGCTGCAGGATGTGTTGCTCCAGCGCGCCGAAGCTGCGGGCGGCACGTACCTGCCTGGCTACACACACATGCAGCGCGCTCAGCCAGTACTCCTGGCGCACCATCTGCTGGCGCACGGTTGGGCGCTCGGTCGCGATGTCGAGCGCATCCTGGACGCGCTCGAGCGCATCGACGTGTCCCCGTTGGGTGCCGGCGCTCTTGCCGGTTCGTCCTTGCCGCTCGACCCCGATTTCACGGCCGCGCAATTGGGTTTCGCTGCGCGCTTTGAGAACTCGCTCGATGCTGTCGGTTCGCGCGATCACGTGGCAGAAGCCTTGTTTGCGTTGACGATGGTGGGGATCAACCTGTCGCGTCTGGGTGAGGAGTTCGTGCTCTGGACGACCGAGGAGTTCGGTTTCGCCAAGCTCGACGATGGGTACGCCACCGGCTCGTCGATGCTGCCTCAGAAGAAGAACCCCGACATTGCCGAGTTGGCCCGCGGGAAGTCAGGTCGGCTGATCGGGAACCTCACTGGGTTCCTGGCCACGATGAAGGGTCTGCCGCTCAGCTATAACCGTGATTACCAGGAGGACAAGGAGCCGCTGTTCGACGCCGTCGATCAGATCTCCTTGGCGCTCGGCGCGATCACCGGCATGGTGGCCACCACCACGTGGATGCCGGAACGGATGCAGGCTGCTGCCGACAGCGAGACCGGTTCGGCCACCGATCTGGCTGAATGGCTGGTGCAGCGCGGCATGCCGTTCCGAGACGCGCACGCCGTCGTCGGGACGTTGGTGCGCAGGCATCTCGCGGGTGAGGGAACGCTGCGCGATCTAGTGGTCGCTGATCCGGCGCTGGGTGCCGAGGCTGCAGCACTGGTGGCCCCTGGCGTCTCGGTGCAGCGGCGCACGACGCCCGGCGGTGCCGGCCCGAAGCCGGTGGCGGTGCAACTGGTGCGCTTCCGCGAACGTCTGACGGTGCTGCGTGCAGCCGTTGCCGCCGACGTTCGCTGACCGCGACGCCACGCTCGTCGCCCCTGAACTGCTCAACAAGGTTGCGCTCATCCACGGGCGTCTCGCACGCATCACCGAGGTGGAGGCCTACACGGCCGACGACCCGGCCAGCCACTCGTTCAGGGGCCTCACAGGGCGCAATGCGGCGATGTTTGGGGCACCGGGGCACTGGTACGTGTACCTGATCTACGGAATCCACCATTGCCTCAACCTGGTGACCGGATCTCCTGGTGATGGTCAGGCCGTATTGATCCGGTCGGTCGTGATCGACGGAGTCGATCCGGCACGTACCAGAGGCCCTGGCCGGCTGACCAAGGTGTTGGGTGTCGACCGCTCACTCGACGGGACATTCGCCGAACTGTTCGACGATGGCACCGCTGCGCCGACCGAGCCGCTGGTGACGGCGCGGATCGGGATCACCAAAGCCGCGGACTGGCCGCGCCGCTGGATGGTGGGGGGAGGGGTGGTGGGGTGAGGCTCAGGGCGCTTCGGCTTCTGGGCAGGAATCGTCCCGAATCAGCTTCTGGGCGGGATTCGTCCCGGCCTCCGGGAACGAAACCGCCCAGTTCGAACGCCCGGATCTGACGATCTGATGCGGCTGGGAACTGCGAGCGCCCGTTCCGAGCCACATCACCCACACGCTGCAACCACGAGACTTGGGGTGTGCTCTTGGTGTCCGCGTCCGCCCGTGATCGGCGCCCATCTGGGTGGTGCCCCCCACCGATCACGGACTCACGAGGCAAGTGTGTGACCAGGAGGCTTGCTTGGCGAGGTCGAGAGGTCCACCGCTCCCTGAGGGCGGTTCCCAGGAACCGCCCCAGTCCCAGAGGGCGGCTGGCGCTTCACTCTGTGTGCGGAAGGCCTTCCCATTGCACCCAGTACCCGTGCGGGTGGGTGGTGCCCAGCCGCTGCACCGACCGCTCACCTTGTCGCCAGCGCACCAGCGTGATGACCGTGATCTCTTCCGGCGGGTCGGTGGTCGGCACCGGTAGGCCGGGGGTCTGCGCGGGTGCCTCAGCAATGACCCACGACATGTCGGTTCGGCTGCCAATGCGATCGAGCTCGGCGACATATTGTCCACGCACGCTGTCGGGCAGGTAGTTCAACACCCAGCTGTTCGTGATCACCGGATGCCCGTCGGGGAGTGCCTGTTCGACGAGTGGCGCGAGATCGGTGAGCGCATCACCCTGATGGATCCTCGGTGGGTCGTGTCGGGCCATGCCGATGGCAGCGACGAGTCGTTCGAAACGGTCGGCCTGATCGGGCCATACACACGCCTGGAGCCAACGCACCTGGTCGTCGTCGAGGACGTCGATCGGTGCGAGATCGAGGCCGACGGAGTGCGTCACCTGCGGCATCCGCGCCGGCAGCGGCACGGGAAGCTCGCCGCGCTCCTCGCAATGCAGTCGAACGGGCGACGGCTGCCCAGGCTCTACGGAGCCGCTCTTCGAATACTCGTATGCGAAACGCGGTAGCAGCAGGTTGAGGCCGGCGCTCGTTCCGACATCGATGTGCGCAAGGGAGCCGACCTGCTGATCGAGCAGACCGAACGCCGGGAGGAACTGGGCACAGCGACCGACCTCGTTGGTCTGTGTGCTGCGTGTGGCGAGCAACTGGACCAGGACATCGGCATGGTCGAGGGCGAACGACCTGAACAGTGCCGTCGGGTCGCTATCCGGAGCAGCAGCAGCGGACAGATTCGGGTAGTGGGCGGCAAGCTCCGGCGCCGCTCCGCCAAGCAACAGGAAATGCACGCTGGCGAACAACAGCATGGGCAGTTGTTGCTGCTCGGGAGCATGTTGCAGCATGCGCAGGACGTCAGGATCCTCAGCGATCGCGGCGGACAGCCGCGTGTACAGCGGTGCTCGTGTGCGGGTGCTGGCTCCACCGAAGTCTCGGAATCGATCAGCGAGTTCATCCAGAGTTGCCACGGCCGAGAACCTAGTACGCCCGCCCCGCTGAGGCGGCCGAGCGATTCAGCGGCTGACCTGGCAACATGGCATCTATGGATCTGATTGCTGACCTTCAGGCTCGTGGCCTCGTCCACGACACCACCGACCTCGCTGCGCTCAAGGCGCGCCTGGCAGAGGGTCCTCTCGGCCTGTACATCGGCTTCGATCCGACGGCCGACTCGTTGCATGTCGGCCACCTTGTGGGGCAGTTGTTCATGCGCCGCTTCCAGTTGGCGGGCCATCGCCCGTTCCCGCTGGCCGGTGGCGCCACGGGCATGATCGGCGACCCCGGCGGTCGCAGCGAGGAACGCAACCTGCTCGATGTGGAGACGCTGCACCACAACGTGGAGCGCATCAAGGCCCAGCTCAGCAAACTGCTCGACTTCGACCCCGGCCCGTACCAGGCGACACTGGTCAACAACGCCGACTGGACCACCTCGGTGACGATGCTGGAGTTTCTGCGTGACGTCGGCAAACACTTCACGGTGAACCAGATGACCGCCAAGGACTCGGTACGCAGCCGGATCGAGAGCGAGCACGGCATCTCTTACACCGAGTTCAGCTACATGCTGCTGCAGGCCAACGACTTCCGGCACCTGTACGAGGCCCACGGAGTGGAACTACAGGCCGGAGCCAGCGATCAGTGGGGCAACATCGTTGCCGGCACGGAACTGATTCGACGGCGCCTGGGTAAGCAGGCGTTTGCGATGACCCACCCGCTGATGCTCAAGAGCGACGGCAGCAAGTTCGGCAAGTCAGCTGGGGGAGCGGTGTGGCTCGACCCTGATCGCACCTCACCGTACCAATTCCGCCAGTTTTGGATGCAGAGCGACGACCAGATGGTCGGTACGTACCTGAGGATGCTGTCGCTGAGGCCGCTGGACGAACTCGAGGGACTGTTCGCCCAACACGCTGTGGAACCTGAACAGCGAGCAGCACAGCGTGCGCTGGCCGATGAGATGACGGCCCTGGTGCACGGTCGCGACGCCGCAGACCACGCCGCGCGAGCGGCCGAGGTCCTCTTCGGCGGTGATCCGACCACCGCGTCGGCCGAAGTTCTGGCCGTCGTCGCCGCCGAAGTACCTCGTGTCGAGCTCCCTGCCGAGGTCGAAGGGGTTCGAGTCCACGAATTGTTGGTGAGCGCCGGAATCGTCAAGTCCACCAGTGAGGTCAACCGTCTGCTCGGCCAGAAGGCAGTTCGCGCAGGAAATCGAATTCTGGACGAAGACGGCCTCCTCCACGCGTCCGACCTGCTCAACGGCGGTTTCCTGTTGCTGAGGAAGGGGAAGCGCGACTTCCTGGTGGGAAAAGTTTCCTAGAAGTTTCCCAGAGAGGTTGATGCTTTGCACTCGTCGCGCTAGCTTTGTCACTCGCCCCGCACGAGCCTCACAGCCTGCGGTGCACGGCACCAACACCGCCGGCCACACAGCTAGCGGTGAGTGCCAGAGCTACGGCTCCTTGAAAACAGAAGAGAAGACTGAACGCCAATGCGGGCAGCGATGGACGAAACCTTCGGGTCGAGGCCAGACGCTGTCTGTCAATTCAAAAAGTCCATGGGCTCCCAAGCTCGTGGCAAATCAAGTCAGCACTGGGCACTACAAACCATGGGTATTCCCCCGTGAGGTGCCCAGCTCTATTAACAGATCGGCCGGCCAGCAACTTTCGAGTTGGGGGTCGGCAGGTTTTCGTTGGAGAGTTTGATCCTGGCTCAGGACGAACGCTGGCGGCGTGCTTAACACATGCAAGTCGAACGAGATCCAAGCAGTAGCAATACTGCGGAAGATCTAGTGGCGAACGGGTGCGTAACACGTGAGGAACTTGTCCCGGTCTCTGGGATAACAGTTGGAAACGACTGCTAATACCGGATGACGTCGGAGCATCGCATGGTGCGCTGACGAAAGGGTTACTGGATCGGGAGAGCCTCGCGGCCTATCAGCTTGTTGGTGGGGTAACGGCCCACCAAGGCATCGACGGGTAGCTGGTCTGAGAGGATGATCAGCCACACT
>CAIXHI010000388.1 GCA_903919215.1 uncultured Acidimicrobiaceae bacterium | reverse complement strand
ATGTCGCTGGGCTCGACGTACGGGATCGGCATCGCCTGGAAGTGGGTGAAGGCCGGGAGGACGTCCTCGCGGGTGGGGTTCTCCAGGTCGGGGCGAAACACCCGGTACAGACCGTCGTTGTTCAGCAGGTGCGTGTTGCAGTTCGTCGGGTGCATGCAGTTCACGCGGATGAACCGCGGTGCCAGTACGAGCGCCATCTGCTCGGTGTACTCGATGAGCACACGCTTGCTCCAGCCGTAGCCCTGGCTGCCAGGACCCATCGCGGGGTTGGCGGTGGTGTTCGGCATCATGCCGGCGGTGCTGCCGGTGATGATGATCGAGGCACCGTCGGGAAGGTACTGGTAGCAGGCGGCGACGGCGTTCATCACGCCGAGCAGATCGACGTCGGTGGCGTCGATGAAGTCCTGCGGATCGGGGTCGCCCATGGCCATCGGCAGGATGCCGGCGTTGGCCACGACGATGTCGATCTTGCCCAACTCACGGGCCGCGGTGGACGTGGCCTCGGCGAGCGCCGGGCGGCTGCGCACATCGGCTTCGATGGCGATGCACTTGCGGCCGAGCGCCTTCACCAGACCGGCTGTCTCGGCGAGATCTTCCGACGACGACAGCGGGTACGGGTTCGACTCGATCTGGCGGCAGATGTCGACGGCGACGATGTCGGCGCCTTCCTCAGCCATCCGGACTGCATGGGCGCGGCCTTGGCCACGGCCTGCACCGGTGATGAACGCGACCTTGCCGGCCAAGCTCCTTGACATGTGAACTCCTTGTAGGTGTGTGAACTCCCCGAGGCGGGCACGGTACCCACCATTGACACAGTGTGTCAACCGTCACGGGCAGAGCATCTCCGCAGTAACAGATAGCCCCTGATCTTCAAAGAACTGGGGCATTTCTCGCGCTGAGTCGAACTTTTGAGGATTTCCAGAAACTTCTCTCGTGAAAAACCTTAAGAAAAGAAAATCCACGCCGAAGAAAGAATCCGCACGGCCGAGTGGCGGCCGGCACAACGAAGGAGACGGGTTAATGATGGGAACCAAGCGTGTTGTTCGGCAGGCACTGAAGTACAGCGTGTTGCCGCTTTCTCTGCTCGCCGCTGGCGGCTTCGTGTGGCAGGCGTCGTACGCCGCCTTCTCGGCCACTACCAGCAATGCCGCCAACCAGTGGACCGCCGGCACGGTCGCCCTCGCCGATGACGACGCCGGTGTGGCTCGCTTCAACGCAGTCAACATCGTGCCTGCGCAGACCGACACGAAGTGCATCAAGGTCACCTCGACCGCCAACGTGGCCGGCAACGTGAAGTTGTACCTCGCCGCCAAGACGGCAACCGCCAACCTCGACACCTACCTGAAGTTCACGGTGCAGCAGGGCACGGGCGGCGACTTCAGCACGTGCACCGGCTTTACCGCCGACGTCACGGGCGGAACGATCATCAACAACCAGACGCTCGCTGCGGCGGCACTGGCCAATACCTCCTACGCCACGGCCGCCGGTTCCTGGGCCACCACGGGTCTCACCACCGAGACCAAGACCTACAAGATCCAGTGGACGTTCGACACCACGGGCCTGTCGCAGTCGCAAATCGACGCACTGCAGGCCGCGACCGCTGGCATCACGTTCAGCTGGGAAAACCAGAGCAGCTGATCCCAGCTGGGGACCACACACCAACGACCGGAAACACGACCCATACCTGGGAGGTGAGATGAACAAGACAGCGACGACGACAGCCCCCAGCGGGGGCCCCACCGAGACCGCACATGTTCCCCCTCTCGGGTGGGGTCGTTTCCTGTTCGGCCTCTGCGGCCGTTGGTTCCTCGGGTTCTGCGGATCCCTCCTGCTCATGGCCCTCGTGCCACTGGCCCTGGGTTGGAAGGCGTATCTCGTCCCTACTGGCTCGATGCGCCCAGCGATCGCGCCAGGCGACTTGGTGATCGGCTCACCGGTCGCCACGGATCAGCAATTGAACATCGGGCAGGTGATCGTCGCCGACGACGCCAACCACCCCGGTCGCACCAAACTGCACCGCATCGTCAACGTGATGGCGGATGGCAGCTACATCACCCAGGGCGACGCGAATCACACCAGCGATGCCCAGTCCGTTCAGCCCACGGCCATCCACGCCGTGTCGCGGCTGCGGATCCCGTTCATCGGCCTCCCCGCGACATGGCTACAGCACGGCGATGTGCTCCAGTTGCTGGCCTTTGCCCTCACTTTCGCCCTTTCCATCGCGGGCGCCATCGCCGGTGCCGAGTCCAGGTCGCAGACCGACGACGACAACGACGAAGCCAGCGACCGGGATGACGACCCCGGGTACGACGACCCCCGGTACGACAGCGAGCCAGCGGAGGACACCCAGTTCGGCACGCTCAGGTGGGCAACCTTCGGTGGGGCCATGGCGGCGATCGCCGTGACTGCAGCGGCCATCGCGCTCCCCTGCCACGCTGCGTCGGCCGCCTTCAGCGCCCGCGCCACGGACGGCCCCAACACCTGGACCACCGCAGTCGCGTTCCAGCCCTACGCTGCGGCAGTCCGTGCCGACAACCCCTCGATGTACTGGTTGCTCGACGAGACCACCGGCACCAGTGCCGCCGACTTCTCAGGCAACGCCAAGGCCGGTACGTACACCCCGGCCTACACGATGAACCAGGCCGACGGCCTCACGTCCAACGCTGGCACCGCAGTCCTGCTGGGCGCCGCCGGCCGCATCGTGTGCAACACCTCGGTCGCGAACCCCACGGCGTTCACGTTGGAGATGTGGTTCAAGACCAATACCACCACCGGTGGCAAGTTGATCGGGTTCGAGTCCACCACTGGCGCGACGTCGCCCACCTCCGACCGACTCGTCTACATGCGCAACAACGGCCGCATCGTCTACGGCGGGTGGGGTGCCAACACTGTCATCACCACCCCGACGACCAAGGTCTACAACGACAACGTCTGGCACCACCTGGTGGTCACCGCCACGGGCGCCACCGGCGGTACGCAGACCTCTGTGATCTACATCGACGGAGTGCTCTCTGTCAGCGGCACCACCACCGCCACCACGAACTACACGGGATACTGGCGAGTCGGCTCGGGGGCCCTCGGCACCGGCGGCACGTTCCCCAGCAGCGTTGCCTTCGAAGGCACCGTCGACCATGTTGCGGTGTATTCCACAGTGCTCACCAGCACACGCATCGCTGCCCACTACGCAGCTCGCTGAGCCCGACGCGGGCACGCTGAGGGCTGACCGCGATAGCGACAGTCGCGCTGACAGTAAATCGATGAAAACAGGACTCCTCAGGGGACACTGCACACAGACCGAGACAACACTCGGACAGATTTGGTAGTGCACCTGGAAGGAGGACGACATGATCGGTCACCGCACCGCATCCCGTCGGACCCTCCGCTACGTGGTCGTGCCGATGATCGCCTTCGCCGCAACGGCCGGGCTGATCTGGCGAGCGTCGTACGCCGCGTTCGACCCCAGCGCCCCTCGCTCGGCCGACGCCCCCGGTCAGGTCACGCTGACGAATGACGCCCACGGAATGGCCTTGTTCAGCCCTGGCGGCCCGGTGGCCCCAGGCGCCGGTGGCGCCCAATGCGTCCAGGTCACATCTACCGCCGGTGACGCTGGAGCTGTGCGCATGTACCTCACCGACCTGGTGAGCACCACCAACGGGTTCCAGAACCACATGATGATCACCGTCGAACAGGGCCGCGGGAGCGGAACCGGCAGCTGCGTCGGGTTCGTCGCTGACGGCGCAGGGCAGGTCATCCCCCGCCAATCGTTCGCCGCTGCCGCCGAGCAGTTCGCCGATTTCGAGTCCGGAGCCGGCACCTGGGCAACCCGCGGCGACACGACCGGCGAGTCGATGAGCTACAAGGTCACCTGGGAGTTCGACACGACCGGTATGAGCCAGGCAGACCAGAACTCGCTGATGGGCGAACAGACCGGCCTCCGCTTCGAGTGGGAACTGCAGAGCGTCTGAGCGTCTCTCATCCGGTCACGATCGCAACGTGGTGGCTATCGTCAGCGCATGAGCGAAACTCCCCGCGGTGCCAGTCGCAGCGCAATGTTGGTCGCAGCCTGTCGGCTACTGGCTGCTGAACTGCCGCCAGAGCAACGCCTGATCAATGACCCGTTCGCGTCTCTCGTCTGTGACGAGGAGGCCATCGCGCATGCACGCGCCGACGAACCGCTGCAGCTGGTCATCCGCATGAGGACGAAGTACATCGACGATGCCGTGCTTGCATTCTGCGCTGAGCACCCAGGCGCTCAGGTGCTGTTGTTGGGCGCCGGCTACGACGCCCGCCCGTATCGACTGGCGCTGCTGGCAACGTTCTACGAGGTCGATTTCGCGGCAACACTCGAACTTCGCGAGGCCGTGTATGCCCCGGCAATGGTGGCCACGCCGCGAGTGGCAGTCCCGGTCGACCTCGCCAACGAGGCCTTCGATGCGCCACTGATCGCTGCCGGCTTCGACCCACTCGCGCCCACGATCGTGGTGTGGGAAGGTGTGATCAACTATCTCTCCGCAGAAGCAGCCGAGGCGGTCGTGGACGCGCTGGGTCGCTTCCTGGCTGCCGGCAGCACCGTGATTGCCGACTACGTCGAGATGAACTTCTTCCGTGACACGCAGTTCGAGCGCACTGCCACCGATCTCAAGCAGCGTTTGGTGCAGGGCGGCGAACGGCTTCGCGGGGGTCTGCCCGACGCCCTCGGCTCTCTGGACCGAGCTGGATTCGACGTGATCGACGACGAAGCGGCCGAGTTGCTGCCGCCTCGTTACGGTCTGCCGCTTGCACCACGCTGCTACGCCGGACGATTGTTCACGGCCGTGCGCCGTAACGACTGAGCGCCGGTCGGACACGGACTGAACGCACCGACGCCACACCGATTAACGTCCCCCACGTCAGATCCTGACGAGCATGAGGAGTGAAACATGGTTGGTGGCGCACTGAAGATGTCGAGTATGGACGATCTCGACCTGCGTATGTCGGAGGGCGTCCGCCCGCTGTACGAAGCGGTCAAGGCGTTCGTGCGTGACGAGGTCGACCCGATCTCCGAGCAGTTCCACCACATGGGCGAGGGCCGCGCCGACCGCTGGACATACGCCCCCGGCCAACTTGAACTGCTCCAGACGGTGAAGGACAAGGCCAAGGCGATGGGCCTGTGGAACTTCTTTCTCCCCAACGCCGACGGTGTGGGCCTCAGCAACCTCGACTACGCGTACATCGCCAACGAGTTGGGCAAGAACCGCCTCGCGCCAGAGTCGCTGAACTGCTCGGCACCAGACACCGGCAACATGGAAGTCCTCGAACGTGTCGGCACGCCCGAGCAGAAGGCGAAGTGGCTCGAGCCGCTCCTGGCCGGCGAGATCCGCTCGGGATACGCAATGACCGAGCCTGGTCTGATGAGCAGCGACGCCAAGCAGATCGACACCCGCGCCGTGCTCGACGGCGAGGAATGGATCATCAACGGTGAGAAGTTCTTCACGTCCGGAGCTGGCGATCCGCGCTGCAAGATCCTGATCACGATGGTGCGCAGCAACACCACCGCCGACACCTACAAGCAGCACTCGCAGATCCTGATCCCGATGGACACCCCCGGGGTCGAGGTCGTCGGTCCGATGATCGTGTTCGGCAACGACGAGGCACCGCACGGTCACATGCATATCCGCTTCAACGATGTGCATGTCCCCAAGAGCAACATCCTGTGGGACGAGGGCAAGGGTTTCGAGATCTCGCAGTTGCGCCTCGGACCGGGACGTATCCATCACTGCATGCGCAGTATCGGTAGCGCCGAGCGGGCCATCGAGATGATGGTCGACCGTGGTCTCAGCCGCGAGGGCTTCGGCAAGAAGCTGATCAACCTGGGCAAGAACATGGAAGTGCTGTCGCGTGCTCGTATCGAGGTCGAGGCGATGCGTCTGATGGTGCTCCGTGCCGCCAAGGCGATGGACGTGCTCGGCAACGCCGAGGCCCGCGTGTGGGTCAGCGCCGTCAAGGCGATGGTGCCCGAGAAGTGCGCACAGATCATCGACGAGGCGATCCAGATGCACGGCGCCGCTGGTGTCACCCAGTGGTTCCCACTCGCCGAGATGTATCACAGCCAGCGCGTCCTCCGTCTGGCCGACGGCCCCGATGAGGTGCACCACCAGGTGGTCGCTCGCGCCGAGATCAAGACCCGCGAAGCCGAGCGTTCGGCCGGCCTCACCACAGAGCACCGCAACACCGGCCGCCTGTTCACCGGCCCCTGATCAGCATCGAAGTCGGCGTTCAGGTCCGCACTGTGCGGATCTGAACGCCGACTTGTCGCGTCAGGCGACAGTGAAGCGCGGGATCGCCTCGTCGAACACGACCTTCACCGGCATCCCCACGTGAACATCACCGATGGGCACGCCGACGATGTTGGTCATCAGACGCACCCCCTCGTCGAGTTCGACGTAGGCGATCACATAGGGAGCGAACTCCTTGTACGGGCCGTTGCCCTTGCGCATGATCGTGAAGCTGTAGATCGTTCCGGTGCCGCGCACTTCGGTGTACGTGACCCGCGGTGACGCGCAGTGCGGGCAGAACAGACGCGGATACCAGATGTACTCGTGGCAGTCGTCGCAGCGGGGCACGAGCAGTCGACCCT
>CAIXHI010000387.1 GCA_903919215.1 uncultured Acidimicrobiaceae bacterium | reverse complement strand
TGAAGGTCGACCTCGAGCTGCGCGGCTGTCCCGTGTCCAAGGAGCAGTTGTTGGCAACGATCACCGCGCTGCTGGCCGGACGCCGACCGTCGGTCACCTCACACAGCGTGTGCGTCGAGTGCAAACAGGCCGGCAATGCGTGTGTGCTGGTGGCGCAGGGCGCAGCGTGTCTCGGCCCAGTCACCCAAGCGGGTTGTCAGGCCCTGTGCCCGTCGCTGCAGCGTGGATGCTTCGGCTGCTTCGGGCCCTCCGAGGCGGCGAACGTCGACGCGTTGCACGCCACATGGCGCGCCGCCGGGCTCGATGATGGTGAACTGGTGCGCACGTTGCTGACGTTCAATGCCGCAGCACCGGTGTTCGCCGACGGCGCGCAGCGAGTGCAACTCCGTGCGAAAGAGGATGTATGACCCACGAGCATCGTGCCCGTCGTTTCGAGGTGGATGCCCTGGCCCGCGTGGAGGGTGAGGGTGGCCTCATCGTCGAGATCCACGAGGGGGCGCTCACCGATGTGCGGCTGCGCATCTTCGAACCGCCCCGTTTCTTCGAAGGTTTCCTGCGCGGCCGCATGTACACCGAACCGGCCGACATCACCGCCCGTATCTGCGGTATCTGCCCGGTGGCATACCAGATGAGCGCGTGTCAGGCGATCGAGGATGCCTTGGGCGTGCAGGTGGATGACGAGATTCGCACGCTGCGCTCACTGCTCTACTGCGGCGAGTGGATCGAGAGCCATGCATTGCACATCCACCTGCTGCATGCTCCCGACTTTCTCGGCTACCCCAACGGCATCGCACTTGCCGCCGATCACCGGGCTGAAGTGGAACGCGGTCTGCGGTTGAAGAAGATCGGGAATCGCATCGTCGAGGTCGTCGGCGGGCGAGCAGTGCACCCGGTGAACGTCAGGGTCGGCGGGTTCTACAGCGCGCCGTCGCCAGCCTCGATGCGCGACTTGGCCACCGAGTTGCGCTGGGCACTGGAGGCGTCGCTCGAGATCGTGCGGTGGGTCGCCACGTTCCCCATGCCGGAGCACGAACTGCCCGATCACACCACGCTCGTCGCCTTGCGCCACCCCACGGAGTACCCGATGTTGGGTGAGCGCCTGGTCAGCACGGGCGGGCTCGACATCGATCCGTCGCAATGGCGCGATCACTTCGCTGAGGAGCATGTGGAGCACTCCACTGCATTGCACGGGCGGATGCTCGTCGGTGGCGACTACATGGTTGGCCCGTTGGCCCGCTTTGCGCTGAACAGTGATCACCTCGCGCCCCACGCGGCGGCGATCGCCGCCGAGGTGGGACTGACGGCCGCCGAGCGCAACCCGTTCCGCAGCATCGTCGTGCGCGCAGTGGAGACAGTGCACGCCTGCGAGGTCGCGTTGGCCATTGCCGATGGCTACACGCCGCCGCAGCGTTCGTTCGTGCCGGTGGAACCACGTGCCGGCGTCGGCTGCGGTTGGACCGAGGCCCCGCGCGGGATGCTGTTCCACCGCTATGAGATCGACGCCGAGGGGCGCATCGTCACCGCCCAGATCGTGCCGCCGACCTCGCAGAACCAACCGTCGATCGAACACGACCTGATGCACCTGGTGGAGCACTCGTTGCACCTCGACGACGCAGCGCTGGAGCACCTGTGCGAACAGGCCGTGCGCAACTACGACCCGTGCATCTCGTGTGCCACCCACTTCCTTGACATGCGGGTGATCCGTACATGACCGCAGCACCGCTGGTGACGGTGATCGGTATCGGTAACCCGTATCGCCGTGACGACGGCGCAGCAGGCGCAGTACTGCAACGACTGGCGGTGCCGTGGGGTGCCGACGCGCGTGTGCGCTTGGTGGAGCTCGACGGCGAGTCAGTGCGTCTGGTGCAGGCGTGGGAGGGCTCGCGGCACGTGTGGATCGTCGATGCCGTGCGCAGTGGTCGGCCGGCGGGCTCGATCCACGAGGTGGATGCGGCGCACCTGGCCGATATCGACGACACCGGGAAGCGCCTCGGCGGCGGTCACCTGATGGGGTTGGGCGAGGCGGTCGATCTTGCCGGCGCGCTCGATCTGCTACCGACTGATCTCCGCATCCTCGGCATCGAAGGTGTCGACTTCGACAACGGTGTGGGGCTCAGTACCGATGTCGACGCGGGTGTGGACGCGGCTGTCGAGTTTCTGTCGCTGGCGCTGAGAGACGCGCTTGCCTGACCGGCGAGGACGCTGTGGTCAGTGCTCGGCGGGGCCGCAGTTGGCGATCGCATACCGCGGGTCGCGGTTCGGATCGTCGATGGCTCCGAGTGAGTTGCGGAACTGCTGAAGTGCCCGCTGACGCTGACCTTCGCTGAGATCGGCGCTCACGATGCGCATCACGGATGGCGTGAGGTCGCTGTAGTCAGCGAGGATCTCACGTGCCAACGTGGCGCTCGGGCTGGTGTCGTCAGCGGCGATCAGTCCGTCGGCGATCGACTTCGTCGTGCGCTTCTTCGTAGTGGCCATGATGTCCTCCGAACCCGAGGGATCGGGATATGACACCCTAACGGTTTTTGGGGGCGTTCTGGCCGGGTCTGGCGGATAGCTGGCGTTGGGGGTCAGTATCTGGTGCCGCGTACGACTTGGAGTGTGGTGGCGCTGGTGACGCTGCCCTGTTTGAGCTGTACGTAGTAGGTGCCGCTGGAGAGTGAGTTGCTGCTGCCGGTGGTCCAGGTTCCTGCTGCGTTTGGCGTGACTGACACGGTGATGCCGCCGCTGCTGCAGGGGAAGCTGTTGGTGGGGCACAGGTTGATGGTGACTGCGGTGCTGGCGACCGCACCACCGCCGGAGAACACACACTTGGTGTTGGCCGATCGGGTGCAATCGGCGGGTGAGGTGGTGGAGCCTTGATCGTTGAAGTCGAGTGCGACGGTGTCGTCCAGGGTGCCGCTGGTGAGGCCAGTGGCTGCGGCGCTGAAGGTGATGGTGCCAGACACGTTGGGGTTGACCAGGGTGGCTGTGGCGATACCGGAGGTGGCGGTGACGGCTTTGGTGGTTGCTGCATCGAACGTTGCTGTGCCGGTGCCGCTGAAACTGAAGGTAATCGAGTCGGTCGCGGTGGTGACGGTGTTGCCGTTGGCATCTTGGATTTTGGCGGTGAGGGTGTGGGTGGCGATGCTGCCGGTGAGCGCGATTTTGGTGGCGGGTCCAGCGGTGACGGTGAGTGCGCTGGTGTCGCTGGTGAGCCCTGATGTGGAGGCGGTGATCGTGGTCGCGGTGCCGGCTTTGTTACCGGTGAGGGTGATCGTGGCCACGCCGCTTGCTGCGGTCGCGTTGCCCGTACCGGTGACGGTGGAGGTGCCACCGGAGGCTGCGTAGGTGATCGTGTTGGTTGCGGTGGGGACCGTGTTGCCGTAGGTGTCGGTGATCGCCGCGGTCATCACCTGGGTGGAACCTGACGCAACGCTTGCCGTGGAGGGGGTAAGCACAATCTTGGTGGCGGTGCTGTACCCGGTGACGGTGAAGGACGCGGTGGCGCTGGTGAGCCCCGAGGTCGAGGCGGTGATCGTGGTTGGCGTACCAGCGAAGTTGCCGGTCAGGGTTTTGGTGGCGACACCGCTTGCTGCGGTGGCGTTGCCGGTGCCGGACACGGTGGAGGTGCCACCGGAGGCTGCGAAGGTGATCGTGTTGGTCGCGGTGGTGACGGTGTTTCCGTTGGCGTCTTGGATGGTGGCGGTCATCACCTGGGTGGCTGCGGCGGCGATGCTGGGTGTGGCGGGGGTGAGCACAATCTTGCTGGCGCTGCCGGGGGTGACCGTCAATGAGGCGGTGTCGCTGGCGAGCCCGGATGTCGAGGCGGTGATCGTGGTGGCGGTGCCAGCGACGACACCGGTCAACGTCTTGGTCGCAACGCCGGACGAGGCGGTCGCGTTGCCAGCACCAGTGACCGTGGAGGTGCCGCCAGCAACTGCGTAGGTGATCGTGTTGGTCGCGGTGGTGACCGTGTTGCCGTAGGTGTCAGCGATCGTCGCAGTCATCACCTGGGTGGAACCAGACGCAACACTCGGGGTGGCGGGGGTGAGCACAATCTGGGTGGCGGTGCTGT
>CAIXHI010000386.1 GCA_903919215.1 uncultured Acidimicrobiaceae bacterium | reverse complement strand
CCGGGTCGACGTCGTGTGCAACAACGCCGGCGTCTCGATCGGGTCGCTGCCGACATGGCAGTACGACCAACGCGACTGGGAGTGGGTCCTCGGAGTCAACCTGATGGGCGTGATCCATGGCGTCGCCGCATTCGTGCCGCACCTCGTCAGTCAAGGATTCGGGCATGTGGTCAACACCTCGTCCGCCGCCGGTCTGGCGGTAATCCCTGGCCTCTCCCCCTACACGGTGGCCAAGCACGGCGTCACGGCGCTGTCCGAGGCACTGCTGCTCGAACTGCAGCAACAGGGCGTCGACGTCGGGGTCACGATCGTCAGTCCGGGCATGGTCCACACGGCAATCCGAGGTGCCGAGCGAAACCGCCCGTCCGACCTCGTCGTCGAGCGTGACGCCAGCGCCAAGCCGTCGGCGTTCCCCGACGTCCCCGATATGCAAGACCCGAACGACCTCGCAGCCGATGTGCTGGCAGCGATCGAGGCCAACCAACTGCACGTGGCGTTCGTGGGTGCGGAACCGATGATGCAGGAGCGCATCTCCCGCCTGAGCGCCTCACGGGGCGAAGGAGATCCACTGCCATGACGCCGCTGCTACGCCACGCCGACCTCTATCACACAGGCATCGTCGTCGATGACGTGGATGCCGCGAAGGCCGAGTACTCCGACCTCATGGGCGTCACCTGGGGCCCCGAGGGCGAAGTCGACGTGTCCGTATGGCTGCCCGACGGCATGCGGATGATGTCGTTCAAGTACGCATACACCGCAGAAGGGCCGCATCGCCTCGAGCTCGTCCGGCCGACGGCCGGCACGTTGTGGACGGTCACCGGCCCGGGGCACGCCCACCACATCGGCTACTGGTGCGACGATGTCCCGGCGATGTCGGCCGCGATGTCGGCTCGCGGCATTCCGCTGGCGGCGAAGGTCGGCGTCGAATCGGCAGACGAAGACGCCTCGATCGTGTTGCACCGGACAGCGTCCGGGCTCTACGTCGAGCTCGTCAGCTCGGCGGCCCGCATCATGATGTTCGGTGAGAACGGCTGAGTGTCAGCCTGCGGCGTCGAGTAGCGCCCGCACGCCAGGCTGACTGATCTTCATCGACGGGGTCCGCGGTAGCTGGTCGACGATCAAGAACTTCACCGGAACCTGGTAGGCGGTCAGCTGCGTGTGCGCCCACGCGGCGAGTTCATCGCTGGTCAGCGTGGCGCCGTCGCGCAACTCAACGCCGGCAACGGGCACCTGCCCCAAACGTTCGTCGGGGACAGCGATCACACAGGCATCGGCCACCGCCGGGTGGCGGCACAGCGTGGCGGCGACCGCGTTCGTGGCCACCTTGAAGCCGCCGCGGATCAGCACGTCGTCCACGCGGCCCGCGATCCACAGGAAGCCGTCATCGTCCATGTGCGCGAGGTCGGTGGTGCGGATCCAGTCGTCCTGACCGAACTGCACACTGCGCGTCTCCAACAACCCGGTCTCGCCGTTCGCCAACGGGGCGCCGGACTGCTGGTCGACGACCCGGATCTCGACACCCGCGTTGGCGCGGCCCACGCTGCCCCGCTTGCCGGTGCCGAACTTGCGCCAATCGCCGATCGTCCAGCCGGCGACTCCGCCGAACTCGGTGGCGCCGTAGATCACGAGCGCAGGTATGCCGAAGTGTTGCTCCCACTCGTCCTTCAGCTCGGGGCTGAGTGGGGCGGTACCCGCGAACAGCGCCACCACGCCGTCCAACGCTTCGCGCGGCAGGTTGGCGTCGAGCACCATCCGAATGGCGGTGGGCACGAGCGAGATGGCCCGAGGTCGGTGTTCGGCCACCAGCGCGGCCCAGCTCGCTACCGAGAACCGCTCGAGCAGCGACACCCGCCGCCCCGCCACCATGTTGGTGATCAGACCGCGAAGGCCACCGGTGTGCACCATCGGATTCCAGATGATGGCGACGCCCGAGGCCAGGCTGGGCACGCTGAGATCGGCCGTGGCGCTGTACTTGCTGGTGCTCACCAACTCGTAGCCGAGGGCGTCGTAGTGCATGTCGACGCGCTTGGGCGTGCCCGTCGTTCCGCTGGTCAGCATCTGCACGGCCACACCCGGACGACTCGTGGGCGCATCACTGCGCCGCACACCCGCAGCGACGATGACCTCGGCGGGCTGCTCGTCGTCCCCAAGACGCAGCCCCAGTGAACCGGCGGCGGCGACTGCCTCGCGGAGCTGCGGTGTCCAGTCCTGGTCGGTCGCCACCACCACCGGCAGCGCAAGGCGAACGAGTTCCTCCGCAAGGGTTGCCGATGGCACCACCGAGCTGAGCGTCACAAGGCAGCGTTCCGTCCCGAGCACACCGATGACCGCTCGGGCGATCTCGGGCCGGTTGCGGATCACCACACCGATCATCGAACCCGACCCCCACCCGAACGACGCCAGCGCATCGTCGAGTGCGCGCATCCCGGACGCGAAGAACGACCACGGCCGCCACGATCCTTCGAACTGCAACGCCGGCGACGACGGATCGAGGGCGACGACGTCGCGGAGTCGGCCAGCGATGTCGAGACCCTGGGGTGGCACACGGTCGGATGGAGCAACGGTCATCTTCGCTAACGTACGCGGCATCCGGAACCGACCCGCGGTGGAGCGTCCAACTGCGTGACTCGCCCGCCACCCATAGGTTCTGGAACATATCGAACAACGTCCCGACCGATTGATCGGTCGGAGGCACAGAAGGGGACAACCATGGGAACTCTGGACGGCCGCGTGGCCATCATCACTGGCGCAGGCCGCGGCATCGGCCGCGAGCATGCATTGCTGTTCGCGTCGGAAGGCGCCAAGGTCGTCGTCAACGACCTCGGTGGCTCGCCCGACGGCACCGGCGCTGATCTGTCGCCGGCGCAGAGCGTCGTCAACGAGATCATCGCCGCCGGTGGCGAGGCAGTCGCCAACTACGACGACGTCGCCGACTGGGACGGTTCACAGCGTCTCGTGAACACGGCAATCGAGACGTTCGGCGACCTGCACGTGTTGGTCAACAACGCCGGCATCTTGCGCGACCGTGTCGTCGTGAACATGACCGAGCAGGAATGGGACAGCGTCATCAAGGTGCACCTCCGCGGTCACTTTCTGCCCACCAAGTGGGCCGCCAGCTACTGGCGCGAGCAGGCCAAGAGCGGCGTCACGGTGAACGCCTCGATCATCAACACGACCTCCACCTCTGGGCTGATGAGCAACCCGGGGCAGACGAACTACGGCGCCGCCAAGTCGGGGATCGCCACGTTCACGGAAATTTGCCAGAAGGAACTCACCCGCTACGGCGTGCGCTGTAACGCGATCGCTCCGGCGGCGCGGACGCGCCTCACCGCCACCATCCCGGGAAGCGAAGAGCGCAACGCCGAGCGTGAAACACAGGCCGAGGAGTTGGGCTTCGACAAGTTCGACCCAGCGAACATCTCCCCGATGGTCGCGTACCTGGCCACGGAGAACTGCCCGATCGCCGGCAAGGTGTTCTTCGTGTACGGCGGCGCCATCCACCTGTTCCAACCGTGGACGATCATCGACTCGATCGAGGCCGACCACAGATGGACAGTCGCCGAGTTGCAGCAGCAAGCCGCCAAATGGGGCGCTGTCACCTTCGACCAGTCGATCCCGCTCTGATCAGACGCTCAGTCGTCGACGAGGGAAATCGCGCCTTCCGGGCAGTTGACAACAGCTGCCCGTGCCTCGGAGAGCGAGCCCTCGTCGACCGACGACGCCAACAGCACGCTGTGGCCCTGTTCGTCACTGTCGAACAGCGAGGCGGCAAGTGAATAGCACCGGCCATGGCCGGTGCACGCTTCAGTGTCGAGGATCAGCTTCATGAGACCACAGTAGGCCGCTCCTCGCTTGGACAGCGCACGCGCTGCCCCGTCAGCGGGAGAGGACCACTTGTCCCAGACGGCGGCGATGCCAGGAAGTGGAGCCGAACAGTCCCTCGTCGAGCTTGGCGCGCTTCAGGTACAGGTGGGAGTCGTGCTCCCACGTGAACCCGATACCACCGTGCACCTGGACGGCGAGTTGACAGGCCTCGGCACACGCCGGGCCGGCGAAGGACTTCGCCACTGCGGCGCCCTCTGCGACGTCGGCCGAGGGATCATCGAGCGCGTTGATCGCGAAGGCGACCGAGGCGCGGCTGGCCTCGACGGCGATCAGCATGTTGGCGCAGTGGTGTTTCACCGCCTGGAACGAGCCGATCGGGCGGCCAAACTGCTGACGCTCGACGGCGTAACGGCTGGCCATGAACAGCATCTGCTCTGCCGCGCCGACCGCGTCGATACACACGGCGACGGCACCGGCGGCGGCCACCCGCGTGTGCAGCGCAGCCCCGTTGCCGGGTTCGACGAGAAGTGCTGCGTCAGCGATCGTGACGTCGGCGAACGTGACGTTCGCCAAGCGACGCGTCTGATCGACCGTCGGTTCCACCTGAACGGTGACCCCGGGTGCCCCTCGCTCGACGATCACGTAGGTGACAGCGTTGTTCGCATCGCGAGCCGCCACCACGATGGCATCCGCGATATGCGCATCCGGCACGAAACGTGCCGAGCCGTTCAGCCGCAGCGAACCGGTGGCACCGCTGAGCACGGCGCCCAACTCGCTGGGCACCACCGAGCCAGTAGGGCCTTGCGCGGCGACGGTGAGTATCCGTTCGCCGGAGGCGATGGCCGGCAGCCACTCAGCACGTAACGCATCGGATGTGCAGCCGACGAGCGCCTCGACGCCCAGCACCGCAGACGACAGCAACGGCAGCGGAGCAACTCGGCGACCGACCTCGTGCAAGATGATCGACATCTCGGCCCAGGTTGCGCCCATGCCACCGTGCTCCTCGGGGACGAGGATCGCCGCCCAGCCGAGTTCGACAATCGCACTCCAGGCCGTGCGGTCGAGGCCATCGGCATCGTCCAGCAGCGCACGCACTCGCTCGCTGCTCACTTCGTTGTCGAGGAACTTGCGAGCTGAGTCGCGGAGTTCATCGCGTTCTTGATCGGACAGTTGCATCAGGCCCCCTTCGGCTCAGGGTCTCGCGGCAGGCCGAGCACACGCTCGCCGATGATGTTGCGCATGATCTCGCTCGTTCCTCCGCCGATGGTCCAACCGAAGGCGTTGATGTAGTCGTACAACCAGGCCCCCGACTCCCAGCCGGCACTCATCAGTGGCGGTTGGTCGAGCTGCGTCTGCAACCCGCCGATGTCGACTGCGTCCCTCATCACCCGTTGCAACAGTTCGCTGTAGAACACCTTCACCACGGATGCCTCTGGGCCGACACCACCTCGGCGGATGACGTTGGTGACCATCGTGTTCAACAGCTGGCGCAGGGCCATCGACTCGGCATACCGGGCGCCGAGGATCTCCTGCACCGCAGGGTCGTCCGCCTGGGCAACGCCGTCGTTGTTCTTCCAACCCTTGGTGGCCTCTGCGAGGCCGAGCGTGCCATTGCGGCGGAGGCGCTCGGCCAACTCGATCAGCGAGGCGCCGCGTTCGGACGCGAGCGTCGACTGCGTGACATTCCAACCATCGTTCTCGGCACCAAGGCGATTCTCCACCGGAACCCGCACCTCATCGAGGAAGGTCTCACAGAACTCGCTCTGGCCGGTGGCCTGACGGATGGTCCGCACCTCGATACCCGGTGACTTCATATCCATCAACAGGTAGGTGATGCCCTTGCGCTTCGGAGCGTCGGGGTCGGTGCGCACGAGCAGGATGCAGTACTCGGCCTCCATCGCCAGGCTGGTCCACACTTTCTGGCCAGTGACGACGGAGTGGTCGCCATCGCGAATGGCGCGCGTCTGCAGACCCGCGAGGTCGGAGCCGGCGTTCGGTTCCGAGAACCCCTGGCACCACACCGTGCCGTTGAGGATCCCCGGCAAGAACTTCGCCTTCTGCTCCTCGGTGCCGGCATGCAGGATGCTGGGGCCGGCGTTGAACAGGGCTACCTGATAGAGCCCGTTGCGCGGCGCGTCGGCGCGGGCGAACTCCTCGCCCAGTACCACCTGCTGCAGCAGGGAGAACCCGCCACCGCCCCACTCGGTGGGCCAGTGCGGTGCGAAGTATCCGCCTTCGCGCAGTTGCGATCCCCACCAGCGGTGGAACGTCGCGAACTGGTGATGGTCGGCTCCCAACTGCTCTGTGCGCCAGTTCTTCGGAATGTGGGTGGCACACCACTGGCGCACCTCCTCGCGGAAGGGCTCGAGCGCCTGCAACTCCTCGATCATCGTGTCTCCTTGGCTGCGCCGGGCTGCAGCATCATTCGGTGGCCCACTGTGGTTCGCGCTTCTCTGCGAACGCTCGCGGGCCTTCCTTGAAATCGGGGTGCAACCAGTGCATGCGCAGCAGCGCGTAGCCGTACTCGACGGCCTGCGTGTACGGCATCTCTGTCGCACTCCAGACGGCGCGCATTGACAGCGAGTTTGCGTTGGGCGAGTTCTTGGAGATCTCCTGGGCGATGGTCATTGCTCCGTCCAGCGCGCCACCGGCCGGAGTCAGCTCGTCCACCAGCCCGAGCGCGTAAGCCCGCGCGGCGGGGAGCCGGAAACTCTTCCCCTGCAACGTCATCCGCAACGCGGTGCCCAGCGGCAAGCGCTTGGCGAGGCCGATGTTCTCGATCGCGCCCACCATGCCGACGTTCGTGTGCGTATCAATGAACGTTGCGTTCTCGGCGGCAACGACGACATCGGAGTCGACGACGAAGTGCAGACCGCCACCGGCGACCGTGCCGTTGACCGCGCACACCGTCGGCTTCCAGATGTCGTTTTGCCGCGATGACCAGCGCACCTCTTCGGTGATCCGGCCGTACCCGCCCTTGACCTTGCCCGTCGCCGCCACCGCTTGCAGGTCGGCGCCAGTACAGAAGAACCGATCGCCAGCGCCGGTGATGATCGTGCAGCGAATGTCGGGGTTCGAGCGGATCTCCTCCCAGTACTCAGCCATCAAGGCACCCATCGTCGGCGACAGCGCATTGCCGATCGCTGGACGGTTGAGCGTGATCACTGCGACATGACCGTCGCGCTCGAACAGCGCCTGAGGTGCTTCAACCGTGTCAGACATGACGACTCCTGCTTCTGCTGTGTGGGAACACCGTACGCTCGCCTGGTCGACGGTCGCGAAACCAGCTCGACGAGAACGCCTGTCTGGCGACAGTCACCGTCGACGCGCCCGCCGCTCGATCGAATCGGCGAACTCGGACCAGAACGTCGCCCGTCGACGCGCTTCGTCAGCGATCTCGTAGATCCTGCTGAGGGGTACGTCATCAGCGCGACACGGTTCGTCACCGATGTTCGTCGCTTCGAACCATTCGATGAACTCTTCACCGGCGGCAGTCGATTTGAACGCATGGTCGCCACGCCATGGGGCGGGCGGCTCGCGACGAATGCGCACGAGCGCCAGTTCATCGAACGCCGTAGTCGAGCCTTGCCATGCAACCATGCGCGATTCCTGGCCGACTTCGCGATCCCTGCGCACGCTGCGCACGGTTTCGGGTGACACACCCAAGGCCGACGCGACGGTGCGCAACGAAGCGTCCGGCTGTTCTTCCAGCATCTGCGCAATGAGCACACGCATGGCTCCAGCACGTACCGGCCTGGCCCGACCATCACGACCGATTCGCTTCTCGCCCACAGGGTGCGAGGGCTGCAGGTCGGACGCGCCGGAACGAACCCGGGCGATCATCTTCGGCGAGACACCACACACCTGGGCAATCCGCCGATCGGACCACGTCGGTTCGGCGTGAAGTGCAGAACAGATCAATGCGCGACGGTCGTCGGTACTCAGCGCCAGGCTGTTGTCGATGCTGTTACGCGTGACGAACGCTTCGGCGGCGTCGACCCAGGTACCGTCGAACCACTGCACGTGGGCCACCTGCATGCCCAGGCGACGAGCGGCGGCGATCGTGTGAGCACCATCGACCACGAGCAGATCATGACGGCGAACCAGCACCGGCGGCAGCTGTGGGTAGCGGGCGGCGAGCGCAGTGACGCGCGCGTCGTCAAGGCCGTGTACCCGCCAGGCGTGGCCGACGGGCAACGAGGCGAGCGCCACCACTTCCACCTCGGTGGGTGAACAGCTGTCGAACGCAGGACTGATCCCCGCGACACCACTATCGCTGAGCGACGCCATAGCACCTCCCTTCGCGCAGCCACCCCGCACTGGAACCCGCGGAGAGTACGCATTCAACAACAAGTGCCCTCAATTGTCAAAGGCGGAGCGCCGCAACCGCCATTGCTGGCCGCCAGAGCCAAGAAAAGGGGACTCAATCGGCAACGGACTCCGGCGACTGCGTCCCCTAACCTCATGCCATGACCGAACCCACCCTTGAGTCGGTGCCGCTGCGTTACGACCATCTGCCCGCAACGCACTTCATCCATCGCGCCGAAATGCGCACCATGACCACTCCAGCCAGCTCGGGTGTGGATGCGATGATCGAGATCGACGTGACCGACGACACCACGAACCGCGCTGGTGGGCTGCAAGGAGGCATGGTGGCGACGCTCATCGACTGTGCCGCCGGCTCGGCCGTACGCCACCGCGTCGGGTCGGAGAACGGCTTCGCAACTCAGGACCTCGTCATCCACTACCTCGCCGCGGTACGGCAAGGCCCGGCACGAGCGATCGCTCGGATCCGAAAGGCTGGCGGCCGGGCGGTCATCGTCCAGGTTGAGGTCGTCGACATGGGCGACGGCGAGCGACTGTGTGCGCTGGGAACGGCGACGTTCGTTCTCCTCGGCGAACGACGTTCCAGCTGAGTTCAGCTCGGTGTCGGCGGCGGCGCAATCGGGCGGCGAAGGGTGGCGATATGGGTGACGATCCGCCACCCCTCGGGTTCGTGACGCACGATGTCCGTGTAGTCCACCGATCCGACCCGACCCTTGGGACCCGGGCCGATCACCTTGAAGAACAGAGTCGTCTCACCATCGGCTTGGTCGACCTCGACGTTGGTGACGTGGTGCGCCACCGGGTGTCCGGTACTGAACTCGAGCATCGTGCGAATCGCGTCACGGCCCTCGAAACGAGCCGGTGCCCCGAACCCACGCAGTTCGAACGTGCCGTCCACACTGAACACGCGGTCGAGTCGGTTCCACTCGCGGGCATCGATCACGTTGCCGTAGCGAGCGGCGAGCTCGTGGATCGCCAGCCGGTCGTCGAGTGAAAGCCCATGTGACATGGTGGAGAGGCTACGCGCGCCGGGCCTTGGTCTCGCTGCGTCCAACTGCTCCGCCGATGCACTCCTCTGCGAAGGCGAACACTGCACGGTGGTACGACGCAGCTGCCGTACCCAGGCTGAGGTTGTGACCGCCACCCTGCTCCATGTGGACCGCCACACTTGGCGCAGCCGTGAACTTCGAGCGCATGGCATCAATGCTGTCGTCGTCGATCGGCCACCACCGCTCATGGTCGCCGTAGGTCAACCGGATCGGCACGCGCAGCGCCGGGCCGAACTCGGCGAAGTCGGTAGGCCACAGCAGCGTCTCGTTGAAAGGTAAGGGATGTGACGCGGCCATGGGGAGGCGAGCACGGCTGATGGCACCGTGTGGGTACAGCGCCGGCGGACCCCACGACGGGCCGCGGTCGCCGCGTACCGACACGTACCGCATCCTGTCCGTTGGCTCATCAAGGCCGTGCCCGAGGCCCGAACCGACGCCGTTGATGTCGAGGCCGAGGAACTGCCGCTCGCCCCCGCGCGCAACCACACCGATCGCCACCTTGGCGCCGTAGGAGTGACCGACGACGAACACACCTGCGCCGATCGGGCCGTCGGCCACCACCGTGTCGAGCGCCTCCAACAGCAGGTCGGCCTGAGGGCGGATCAGGCGATGCTCACCGGCGAGGTCGACACTGGCGCGAGTGCCAGGACGATCGGGAGCCCAGACACGAAACCCGAGCGCGCTGCCCGTCTCCAGCAACGACAACCCTGGCGCAGCAGTGGCATCGAAGTACCCGGCGTGCATGTCCATGCCATGCAGCGCAACGACCAGTGCTCGCGGCTCGACCCCACCTGCGGGTTCGGCGATCAGACCGGACAGCGTCGCCCGCGAGGTCGCGACCTCAAACTCACGTGCCCATGGTCCAGGCGCAGGGTGTCGGTGGGAGTGCACCCACCAACGATGTCACGCGGCGATGACCTCCCGCAGATCGGTGTCCATCCGCCGAGCGCTGCACCGTACCGTCAGCGCGCCTGCCACACCGGATCGCGCCGCTCGAGGAATGCTCGGCGACCTTCGTCGAGATCGGCGGTTCCCGCCAACAGTCGACTGAGCAGCATCTCCGTGCGCAATCCGTCGGGCAGCGGCTGATCCCACCCGCGGTAGGCAGCTTCCTTGGCGCGGCGAACGCCGAGCGGGGCGCGGGCGCACAACCGCTCGGCCAGTTCGAACGCACGCTCCAACGCTCCGCCCGCTGGCACCACATGGTTCAGTAGGCCGATCCGTTCGGCGCGAGCGGCATCGATCGGGTCGCCGGTCAGCAGCATTTCCAACGCGACAGCGAACGGCACAATACGCGGCAAGCGCTGCGTGGCACCCGCACCCTGCATCAGCCCCCACCGCACCTCGGGCGCGCCAAGGCGGGTTGTCTCGTCGCCCACACGGAAGTCGGCGCACAGCGCGAGTTCGAGCCCGCCACCCAACACGTGACCGTGCAGCGCAGCCACGATCGGCTTCCAGCACTCGAACTCGCGGGTAATGCCGCCGGGCCAGGTTTTTGGCCCACCACCCGAAGCCGACGTCGTCAGATCGACACCGGCGCAGAAGTCTGGCCCGTTACCCGACAGCACAGCCACCCACAGCTCTCCGTCCTCGGCGAAGGTCTGGAACGCTTCGCGCAGCTGATGGTTGACCTCGGCGTTCAAGGTGTTGCGCTTCTCGGGACGGTTCAGCGCGATGTGCAGTACCCGGCCCCGTTGTTCCACTTCGACGACACTCATTGCGTCCTCCGTTCGGGAGTCTGTGCAGGTACGACGACGTCCTGTGAGAACGACGCGGCCAGCACACCGTTGGCCGAAACCACCTCACCGCGAGCCAGCGCGCGCCCGCTCGCTTCGGTCAGCGAGGTGGCATTCACATGCACCCACTCGTCGACACGCACCGGACGGTGCCACCAGAACGCGTGGTCGAGGCTCATCGGCCCCATCCGCTCGCGCATAGGCGTTCCCGGTGCTCGGGCACTTCCCGTCGTGCCCAGATCCGTGAGATAGAGCACGAGCGCGGCGTGCAACAGCGGGTCGTCGGGCAGCGCGGCCTTGCTCTTGACCCAGTAGGGGTGGATCACGCGCTTGCCATCGGTGGGGCGTACGGCGGCACGCACCTCGAAGTGCCGCAGCGTCGGCAGCGTGGCCACCACTGCGAACTGTTCCTCACCCTCGTCCGCAGTCAGGTCGAACACCGTCTCACGTTGCCAGTCGTCTGCCGGCCGTGCCGCGAAGAATCGGAACGTCGCCGCCATGATCGGCACACCGTCCTGCGTAGCGGTGACCGCCCGCACGGCGCTCGAACGACCGTCCTGCAGACGCGTCACCATCACCTCGACCGGGGTGTCGCTGCGACCGGACCGCAGGAATGAAGCGTGCACCGCCGCCGGTGGCAGTGCACCCGAGGTGGTGGCGGAGGCCGCGAGCAAGCTCGCGACCATCAACTCGCTACCACCCAACCGTGTGCTGTTGCCTGTGCTCGGCACACAACGGAACGCGTCCTCTGCGAGGTGCTGGACCTCGACGAGGTCCAGCACGGTGAGGGCGCCCATTTCGCTCAACTCCAGACGAGGGGGAGGCGGTGCGGCGCGCGTGGGTTGCCCGAATAGACCAACTCAGTGCCCTCGGCGATG
>CAIXHI010000385.1 GCA_903919215.1 uncultured Acidimicrobiaceae bacterium | reverse complement strand
CTTCGTGCCACGCAACAGGGCGCCGATGTTGTCGCCGGCCTGACCCTGATCGAGCAACTTGCGGAACATCTCCACACCAGTACACACCGTCTTCTGCGTGTTACGCAGACCAACGATCTCCAGATCGTCACCCGTGTGCACAATGCCCTGCTCCACCTTGCCGGTGACAACAGTGCCACGACCGGTAATGGTGAACACATCTTCGATCGGCATCAAGAACGGCTTGTCGAGCTCACGAACCGGCTCGGGAACCGCCGCGTCACACGCAGCCATCAGTTCCATGATCTTTTCCTGCCACACAGGGTCGCCCTCGAGCGCCTTGAGCGCCGAGACACGCACGACCGGGCAATCATCGCCGGGGAACTCGTACTCGGACAGCAATTCGCGAACCTCGAGCTCAACCAGCTCCAGCAGTTCCTCGTCATCGACCATGTCGGACTTGTTCAACGCAACCACGATGTACGGCACGCCCACCTGACGGGCCAACAGCACATGCTCACGAGTCTGGGGCATCGGACCATCAGTCGCCGCGACCACCAGAATCGCACCATCGACCTGCGCCGCACCAGTGATCATGTTCTTGATGTAGTCAGCGTGACCCGGCATGTCGACATGCGCGTAGTGACGGTTCAACGTCTCGTACTCGATGTGCGCGATGGAGATCGTGATACCACGAGCCTTCTCCTCCGGCGCCTTGTCGATCTGATCGAACGGCGTGTACTTCGCCAACCCCTTCTCCGACAGCGTCTTGGAGATCGCAGCAGTCAACGTGGTCTTGCCGTGGTCGATGTGACCCATCGTGCCGATGTTGACGTGCGGCTTAGTGCGCTCGAATTTCGCCTTGCTCATCGCGGTCTCCGTAAGTGTCGGGGATTCATTGGGGTTGTCAAAGAACGGAACGATCTTAACGGTGTGCTGGCCC
Source organism: uncultured Acidimicrobiaceae bacterium (assembly GCA_903919215.1). Taxonomy (GTDB): domain Bacteria; phylum Actinomycetota; class Acidimicrobiia; order Acidimicrobiales; family Ilumatobacteraceae; genus UBA668. The sequence continues at coordinate 3,883 of CAIXHI010000385.1, read as the reverse complement.
CGATCGCTACGGGGAATCGCAACAGATCTCGCCAGACCTCACAACGGCGCGAGCGCTGCTGCGACCGCGAGGTCTTGCCACGACTCCCCCACCGACTTGAACACCCACGGTCCGTGCGCACGCACCGCAGTTGCACCGCGCACCACCTCGCCGAGGGTGCAACTCGTCAGCGGCCGACCCAGCTCGGACGCGGCCAGCACCAGGTCGCCAGCGGTCTCGAGCCCGGACGCACCGTCCAGACAGAGAAACGCCCGACTCATCAGACCAGTGGGCAGTTCGCGTTCATCTTGTCGGTGCGAACCGATCGCCACCACGATCGCCGAGTCGTCGACCAAATCGGCGTCGAACAGTGGGGTACGCGCTGAGGTGCAGCAGACCACCAGATCGGCGCCGGCCACATCTGCCACGCTCGCGACGCGCACGACGATCGTCGGGTGCAGCGCCTGGCAGCGATCGGCGAACGCCTCCATGGCGGTGGCGTTCCGACCAACCAGCAGGACTTCACCCGCCAGACCCAGCTCGCCGATCGCCTGCACATGCTGCGCAGCCTGCGGGCCGGACCCGATGATCACCGCCCGCTCCACCGGAGCACCACGAGCGACCAACAACTCACGAACACCCAGCATCGAGACCGCAGTGGTGCGCAGCAATGTGAGCCACGACGCATCGGTCTGCCAGACAGGTGTGAGCGTGGCGGCATCCATCAGCACATAGACACCCTGGATACGCGGCAGACCCAATGCCGGGTTGCCGTGCGCCACCGACACGATCTTGGTACCCACGAAGCGGCCGCCGGCGGCCGGCATCAACAGCAGTTCGCCGGCCTCCACCGGCACGGCCATCCGCCGTATGCCCTGTTCGTCGCGACGTTCGATCAGCGCACCCCGGAGCGCGTCCACCAGCGCCGTCATCGACACCTGGTTACCGTCGGGCGCACTCATCGCAGCTGGAACCCCAGGCCCAGCACATCGAGTGGGTCGAGTGTGAACGAGTGCTCGCCGGTGCGGTGGGCGATGCCCTCGATCTCGGTGAGCACCGCACCAGCGTCGTTCACACCGACCACGCTGCCGAGAAACCGGCTGCCGACGATGCTGAAATGCTCGAGCGTCTGCCCCACCTGCAGTTGGCCAGTGGCGTGCAGCAGGGCCAGCCGGGCGCTCGTACCCGAACCTCATGGCGACCGGTCGACTTCGCCGTCGGCGAAGACCGTACAGTTGCGCTGACGCACCGCGCCGTCCGCTCCGGGTTCGAGTTCATCGAACCAGATGGTGCCGTACACATCGGAGAGGCGATCGTCGGTGGGATGCCGCACCTCATCGCGCTGCAGCAGCGCCGCCTTGATCTCGCGACCGACCTGCACGAGTTCGTGCAGGTGCTGCGGAGCCACCGACAGGCCGAGGTCGGCCGCCCGCGCCGACCCGTAGATCGCCCCACCGAAGGACGCATCGACCGTGATCTCGCCTCGCGAAGTGGCGACACGAATACCGCGCGCCACCACGAACGACGGCACATTGCGGAACGCCACCGACACCGTGCGCCCTGCCTCCCGGCGCACCCGCGCCGTGACCCGGCCACTCGGAACATCGAGCACGACATCGACCTCACCGTGTTCGGGCGCCGCCACCCAACCGGCATCAACGGCATACACGCCCAGGGCAATGGTGCCGTGGCCACACGCCGTGGAGAACCCATCCTTGTGCCAGAACAACACACCGGTACGAGCACCGTTGTCGTTCGCCGGCACCAGGAAACAGCCGTACATGTCCGCATGGCCACGAGGTTCGTTGCACAACAGGGCACGAATCGGATCGAGTGGCCCACCGGGCGCCAGGGTTCGCCGCTCGAGCACCGTGTTGCCAACAGTCGCTGGCATCTCACTGACGACGATTCGGAACGGCTCGCCACCGGTGTGGTAGTCGACAGTTCGAACGGGCAGGTGACGGGCAGGCATGCGTGCATGGTAACGGCGCCGAAAATCCGCTGGCCGAAAACGACGAACCGCCCGGGCCGCTAGGGCACCGGGCGGTTCATGCGGAACCTTCAAGTTCGCAGGCGAGTTATTCGCCGCGAACGCGCTTGATGATCTCGGCCGACACGGTGGCCGGCACTTCCTGGTACAGGGCGAACTGCATCGTGTAGGTGGCGCGACCCTGGGTGCGGCTGCGTAGGTCGGTGGAGTAACCGAACATCTCCGACAGCGGGATCTGCGCACGGATGACCTGGGCGTTGCCCTGGGCCTCCATCCCCTCGATGCGGCCACGGCGGCTGCTGAGGTCGCCCATCACGTCGCCCATGTAGTCCTCGGGGGTGACGACCTCGACCGACATGATCGGCTCGAGGATGACCGGCTTGGCCATTTCGGCAGCCTTCTTGAACGCCATCTGACCGGCGACCTTGAAGGCCATTTCCGAGGAGTCGACGTCGTGGTACTGACCGTCGACCAGGGTGGCCTTCACGTCGACCGTCGGGTAGCCGGCGAGCACGCCCGAGTCGAGGGCCATCTGCATGCCCTGGTTCGTCGGGTTGATGTACTCACGAGGAATGCGGCCACCGCTGATCTTGTCGACGAACTCGTAGCCCTTGCCCGGGTTCGGCTCGAGGTTGATCTTCACGACGGCGAACTGGCCGGAACCGCCGGACTGCTTGATGTGGCGGTACTCGACCTGCTCGACGGTCTTGGTGATGGTCTCGCGGTACGCCACCTGCGGCTTGCCGACCGTGGCGACCACGCCGAACTCGCGCATCATGCGGTCGACGAGGATCTCGAGGTGCAATTCGCCCATGCCGGAGATGACGGTCTGGCCGGTCTCTTCGTCGGTGCGGACACGGAAGGTGGGGTCCTCGTCGGACAGGCTCTTCAGTGCCTTGCCCAGCTTGTCGGAGTCGTCCTTGGTCTTCGGCTCGATGGCCACGTGGATGACGGGCTCGGGGAAGATCATCCGCTCGAGGATGATGGCGTTCGAGCGGTCGCACAGCGTGTCGCCGGTGGTGGTGTCCTTGAAGCCCAGACCCGCAACGATGTCGCCGGCCATGGCCACGTCGAGGTCTTCACGCTGGTTGGCGTGCATGAGCAGGATGCGGCCGAGCCGCTCCTTGCGCTCCTTGGTGGAGTTGTAGACCTCGTCGCCCTTGTTGATGGAGCCCGAGTAGACACGGAAGTAGGTGAGCTTGCCGAACGGGTCGGCAACGATCTTGAAGGCGAGCGCGGCGAACGGCTCGGACTCGGAAGCCTTGCGCACGAGCACTTCGTCCTCGTGGCCGGGACGCACACCCTCGGTGGGCGGAATGTCGAGCGGGCTGGGCAGGAAGTCGATGACCGCGTCGAGCATGGGCTGGACGCCCTTGTTCTTGAAGGCCGAGCCGCAGAGAATCGGCACGAAGTCGAACGCCAGCGTGCCCTTACGAATGGCCCGCTTGATCTCTTCCTCGCTGAGTTCCTCGCCGGCGAGGTACTTCTCCATCAGCGCATCGTCGGAGGTAGCGATGGTCTCGAGCAGTTCCTCACGGTACTGATTCGCCTCATCGACCTGGTCGGCCGGGATGTCGACTTCGTCCCACTTGGCGCCGAGTTCCTCATCGCGCCAGATGAGTGCCTTCATCTTCACGAGGTCGATGAGACCGGCGAAGGGCTTGTTGCTCTCCGGGCCACCGGCGCCCACGGGAAGGTGCAGCACGGCCGGGGTGGCCTGCAAACGGGTCTTCACCATGTCGACCGTGCGGTAGAAGTTCGCACCGATGCGGTCCATCTTGTTGACGAAGCACATGCGCGGCACTTTGTACTTGTTGGCCTGGCGCCACACGGTTTCGGTCTGCGGCTCGACGCCGGCGACCGAGTCGAACACGGTGACGGCACCGTCGAGCACGCGCAGCGAACGCTCCACCT
>CAIXHI010000384.1 GCA_903919215.1 uncultured Acidimicrobiaceae bacterium | reverse complement strand
GTGATGCTCACGACAAGCCCACGATCTCGCCGTTGTCGTCGAAGTCGATGATGCTGGCGGCTGGGGCGGAGCCAAGACCCGGCATCGTGGTCATGTCGCCGCAGATGGGATAGATGAACCCGGCGCCGACGCTGGCGCGTGCTTCGCGCACGTTGAGCGTGTGGCCAGTGGGGGCGCCCTTCAACGTCGGGTCGCCACTGATCGACAAGTGCGTCTTGGCGATGCACACGGGAAGGTTGCCGAAGCCGTTCTTCTCGTAGCGGGCCAGCTGGGTGTTGGCGGTGGCTGAGTAGGTGACGTTGGCCGCGCCGTAGATCTTTGTCGCCACGGCCTCGATCTTCTGCTTCAGCGTCATCTCGCTCTCGTAGCAGTACTGGAACGTGCTCGGCTCGTCACACGCCTCGACAACGGCCCGGGCCAGGTCGGTGGCACCCTTGCCGCCGTCGGAGAAGTGGGTGCACACGGCGACGCGGGCGCCCACGCTCTCGGCGATCTCGCGAATTGCCTGGTGCTCGCTGGCGAAGTCGCCCGGGAAGGCGTTGATCGCGACGACGGGGGAGACGCCATGCACCTTGACGTTCTCGATCTGCTTGATGAGGTTCGCGGCACCGGCGCGCACATCGTCGGGGTTCTCGGCCAGCAGTTCGGCGGGCAGCGGCTTGCCGGCGACGATCTTGAACTTGCCGCTGTGGGCCTTCAGGGCACGCACGGTGGCGACCAGCACAGCAGCGTCGGGCACCATGCCTGAGGCGCGGCACTTGATGTTGAAGAACCGCTCGGCTCCCATGTCGGCGCCGAAGCCGGCCTCGGTGATGAGGTAGTCGCCGCCGCGGATACCGATGAGGTCGCCGACGATGGAGCTGTTGCCGTGAGCGATGTTGCCGAACGGGCCGGCGTGCACGATGACCGGAGTGTTCTCCAGCGTCTGCAGCAGGTTCGGCTTCAAGGCCTCGCGCATGATGACGGCCATCGAGCCAGCACCCTTGAGTTGCTCGGCAGTGACGGGTTCGCCGGCCGTGTTGTAGCCGACGACGATGCGACCCATACGAGCGCGCAGGTCGTCCATCGAGCTGGAGAGCGCGAGGATGGCCATCACCTCACTGGCGGCAGTGATGTCGAACCCGGTTTGGCGGGGGATGCCGTCCATCTTCGTGCCGAGGCCGACGATGATGTTGCGCAGTGCCCGGTCGTTGACGTCGAGCACTCGCCGCCAGGTGATGTTGTGCAGGTCGAGATCGAGCGCGTTGCCCTGGTGGAGGTGGTTGTCGACCATCGCCGCCAACAGGTTGTGGGCCGCGGTCACTGCATGGAAGTCGCCGGTGAGGTGCAGGTTCAGCAACTCCATCGGGATCACCTGGCTGTAGCCGCCACCGGCGGCACCGCCCTTGATACCGAACGTCGGGCCCATCGAGGGCTGACGCAGGCTGATGACGGCCTTCTTGCCAATGTGCTGCATCGCCTGGCCAAGGCCCACCGTGGTGGTGGTCTTCCCTTCGCCGAGTGGCGTTGGGGTGATGGCCGTGACCACCACGTATTTGGCCTTCGGGCGACTGCTCAGCTCATCGATCGCTTCCAGACGGATCTTGGCCACATCGTCGCCATGTTGTTCGAGCAAATGCGGCCCGATACCCATCTGTGCGGCGATTTCGGCCATCGGTGCTGTCTTGCCGGCACGTGCGATGGCGAGGTCGGACGGAAATGACACGGTTACCCCCTGTGACATGAATTACGCCACATTACACGATCGATTCCGTCTAGTGGAACCTGTCCACGATGTGGAACAAATCGTGGGTCAGCTACGAAGCGCGACCGGCTGTCCGCCGAGTTGATCGAAGGGGATGTGGCAGCGGATCACGCCACCGTCCGGGGTGGGGGTCAGCGGCGGTTCGACGGTGGAACACAGGTCGCCCTCGAGGCGGCGCTGACAACGGGTGTGGAACACACAACCACTGGGCTGGTTCACGGCACTCGGGATTTCGCCGTCGAGACGGATGCGCTCTCGTGTGTCGCCATCGACCGACGGAGCAGCGGACAGCAAGGCCTCGGTATAGGGGTGGTGCGGTCCGTCGAACACCCGCTCGGCAGGGCCGAGTTCCATGATGCGACCGAGGTACAGCACCGCGATTCGATCGGAGAGGTAGCGCACCACGCGCAGATCGTGAGAGATGAACAGGTAGCTGGTGTCGCGATCGTGTTGCAGATCGCCGAGCAGGTTGAGGATTGCCGCCTGTACCGACACATCGAGCGACGACGTGGGCTCATCGCACACGACGATGCGCGGGTGGCCGGCAAACGCGCGGGCGATGGCCACACGTTGCTTCAGGCCGCCGGAGAGTTGCGACGGGCGCATGTCGAGGTGGCGTTCTGTGAGCCGCACCGAGGCAGTGATCTCTTGCAGTGCCCCGTCGACCTCGGAGTGCGGCAGTTGTGCGAGGCGACGCAAACTGCGGCCGATGATGCGGCGCACCGAGTGTCGGCGGTTCAGCGCCGAGTCGGGGTTCTGGAAGATGATCTGGATGCCACGAACTTGGTCGGCGGGTCGCTTGCGGGTACCCGGCTTCAGGTTCTTGCCGTCGAACGTGATGGTGTTGGCCTGATCGGGTGCATGGATTCCGAGCACCGTGTGCGCCAGGGTGGTCTTGCCGCTACCGGACTCGCCCACGAGGCCCAGTGTCTCTCCGGCGAACAGTTCCAGCGAGACATCGCGCACAGCCTTGATTGCCTGGCCACCTTGGTGGAAGGTCTTGCTGACGCCGTCGAGCACGAGCATTGGCGTACTCGAACGATCGACTGTGCTCGGGGTGCCCTCGGGGAGAGCCGAGCTGACGAGTTCATGCACTCGGTCGACGTGGTGGCAGCGCACCTTGCGGTCACCGAGTTGGGTCCACTGAGGTGCTACCTCGCGGCACTTGTCAGTGGCCAACGGGCAACGGTCGACGAACACGCAGGCCGGCAGCGGGGCTCCGAGCAGTGGCTGGAAACCGGGGATCGTCTCCAGCCGCTGAGCGCTCTTGCGCGAGCCGTGGCGGGGGAGACACCGCAGCAGACCGACCGTGTACGGGTGCTGCGGATTGTCGAAAACGTCCTGGGCTCGGCCTTCTTCGACCAGCTTGCCGGCGTAGAGCACGCCGACCCGGTCGCACATCGCGCGGATCGCGCCGAGGTTGTGCGAGATGAACAACACGGAGGTGCCGAACTCGTCGCGCAAGCCGCGGATCAGATCGAGCACCTCGGCCTCCACCGTCGCATCGAGGCCGGTGGTGGGTTCGTCGAGGATGATCAACTGCGGGTTGCAGGCGAGCGCCATGGCGATGACGACACGTTGTTGCATACCGCCCGACAACTGGTGTGGGTAGCGGCCGAGTACCGACTCGGGATCGGCGATCTGCACCTTGCGCAAGATTTCGCGCGAGTTGGTCAGCGCGTCGTGCTTGCTCTGGCCCAGGAGCTGATAGGCCTCCATCAGTTGCAGACCGACCTTGATCGTGGGGTTCAGCGCCTGACCCGGATCTTGGTAGACGATCGACACGTCGTTGGCCCGCAGGTTCTGCAGTTCCTTCTTGTCGAGCGAGAGAATGTCGCGTCCGGCGAGATGCACATCGCCGCCGAGAATGCGAGCGTTGGTGGGCAAGTAGCGCACCGCGGTATAGGCGGCGGTGGACTTGCCGCAGCCACTCTCGCCGACGAGCCCGTACGTCTCGCCCGGCTGCACCGCGAAGGAGACCCCGCGCAGCACCTCGCGCGCCTGACCGCGCACCATGTACGCCAGTTGCAGATCGTTGAACTCCAGGGCAGGTGTGCTCATCGGTCGATCATTCCCTGGATGGCATCGGCCACCATGTTGATGGCCACTACGAGGGAAGCGAGTGCCAGTGCCGGCATCATCGACGGCCACCACACGTCGCTGAGCAAACTGGAGCGTTCCTCGAAGATGCTGCGTCCCCAGTCGGGCGACCCGGGTTGGGTACCGAAGCCCAGGAAGGCCAGGCCAGCCATGGTGAACACGGCGTAGCCGAGACGCACGGTGAACTCGACGACGATCGGGCCGAACACGTTCGGCAGGATCTCCGCGAACATGATGTACGAGGCTCGCTCGCCGCGCAGTTCGGCTGCGCGCACGTAGTCGAGGTTGCGTTCGGTGAGCACGGCAGCGCGCACGGTACGGGCAATGATCGGGCCGAACAGGAAGCCGATGAGCAGGATGATGGTGAGTCGGCCACCGGTCAGCGCAGTGAGCGCCAGCAGGGTGACCAGGATGACCGGCAGGCTCATCAGCGCTTCGATGACGCGGCTGAGGATGTCGTCGAGCGGACCACGGAAGTAGCCCATCGCCAACCCCAACACCACGCCCACCACGGTGCCGACGATGGTGGCGGCCGGGGCGATGATCATGATCTCGCGTGCGCCGTGGATGACACGGCTGAACACGTCGGCGCCCCGGCGATCAGTGCCGATGAAGTGACCGTCCTTGAAGAACGGATGAATCCACTTCGATGCCGGCTCGATGGCGGCCGGGTCTTGGCGTGCGACCACACCCGGAGCGATCGCGCAGAACACCCAGAAGGCCAGGATCAGCATGCCGACGATGAACGTCTTCGACCGGTACAGCAGACCGCGGAGCTCCTTGCGGATGTCCTTGCTGCTGGTGGCCGGACCAGCGTGCGGTGTGCCTGCTTCGGGAGCGTCGGTCATTGCTTGGCTCCAAGGCGGACACGAGGATTCAACCAGGCGATCAGTAGGTCGGCGAGCAGCGACATCATCATCGCTAACGCGCCGACAATGAAGACCGCCCCCATGAGCATCGGGATGTCCTTCCCTCGTGCGGCGTCAGCGACCAGCAGACCGAGCCCGCGATAGTTGAACAGCGTCTCGGTGACCAACAGCCCGCCGAGGAGGTAGCTCATCTGGCTGGCGATGACGGCGATTGTGGGGAGCAGTGAGTTGCGCATCACATGACGGCGCAGCACCACATGCCGGGGCAGACCCTTGAGGGTGGCGGTGCGCGTGTAATCGGAGTTCAGTGCCTCGATGGCGCCAGCGCGCGCCATTCGAGATAAGTAGCCGAACAGAATCGCGGTGAGCGTGAGGGCAGGGAGCAGCATCACCTTCAGTTGGTCGAGGATCGCGCCCTTGGGGGTGCCACCGGAGGGCAACCAACCGAGCTTCACAGCGAAGAGCAGGATCATCACGATGCCGATGACGAACTCGGGTGTGACCGCCAGGCTGAGTCCGGTGATGGTGATGATGCGGTCGAGTGCCTTGCCCTGGCGCAGTGCGGCGATGGTGCCGCCAATGACGCCCAGCGGCACCACGATGACCAGCGTGAGCAGGGCGAGTTTGAGTGATGAAGTCAGCGACTTGGACACGAAGTCCATCACCGGCGACTTGTACTTGTAGGAGTTACCGAAGTCGCCGCGAATGGCATGCGACGCCCAGCGGAAGTAGCGATTGAGAAGTGGCCCGTTGACGCCGAGCTCATTGTTCAGTTGGTCGACCGATCGCTTGTCTGCGAACGGGCCGAGGATGGCTCGGCCGACGCTCCCCGGCAGCACGGCCGACACGGTGAACACCACGATGCTCAGAATGAACAACGTGATGACCGCGAGGCCGAACCGCCGGAGAACGTAGCGAGCCATTAGTTCTACTCAGGCCTTCGAGACCTTGTCGGTGAAGAAGTGACCCATGGCGGTGACCTCGACTCCGGTGACGTTGGCCTTCGTCGCTGCGAGGTAGTTGATGTTGAACGGGATCAACATCGGCACCTCGTCCTGCAGGATGCCCTGGATCGTCTCAGCGGCCTTCTGCTGACTCTGCAGGTCTGCTGCCGACGAGTAGGTGTCGACCGCAGCGTCGTAGTCGGCGTTGGCGAACTCGGCCGAGTTCCACACGCCGGCACCGTCGTCGAGGCTCTTGAACGTGCGCAGCGGAGCGTTGAGGTACACGTCGGGGACGCCGCGGTGGCCGTAGTCGGTGATACCGATGTTGGAGCCGGGGACGCTGGGGTCGTACGTACGCACCCAGTTCTTGTCGTAGTAGTCGTCCTGGAGCTTGATGTTGATGTTGATGCCGATCGCCTTGGCAGCGCTCTGGATGAGCACGGCCAGGTCGGGGGCCTCGTAGTAGGTGATGCCGTACATGTCGACGTCGAAGCCGCCGCCAGCCTCGGCGACGAGGGCCTTGGCCTTGTCGATGTCGAACTTGCTGTCCGGACGGGTACCCGACGACGGGTAGACGTCGAAGAACGGCGTGTCGTTGGCGATGGACGCCTTGCCGGTGAACAGGCTGTCGATCACCTTCTGACGGTCGATCGACATGGCCATGGCCTGACGGATGCGCTTGTCCGCGAACGGGCCTTCCGAGCAGCGCAGGTGGATCTGGCGGTGGTTCGTGGAGGCGAGTTCGTAGACGTTGACGTCCGGGTTGTCGAACAACGAAGCGCCGTCGGCGACCTCGAACTTGACGAGGGCGTCGATCTCACCGGAGTCGAAGCCGGCCGTCGCAGCCGTGGCGTCGCTGTAGAAGACGTACTCGAGGCCTTCGAGGTTCAGGCTGCCCCAGTAGTTGGGGTTCGGGGCGTAGGTGATGCCCATGGTGGCGTCGTACTTGGCGATCGTCCAGGGACCCGACGTGGCGATCTTGCCAGCGATGACGTCCTTGGCGAAGTTGGTCGTATCGGTGACCGACTTCGGCAGGATGATCGAGTTGTAGTTGTCGCTGGACACGATGTACGGGAAGTTGCCCATCGGACCGTTCAGCTTGAACACCACGGTGCCGGCATCCTTGGCGCTGACTCCGCCGGGTGACAGCTTGCCGGTGGCGAACGCCGACAGCGAGTTCGACTTGTTGTCGGGGTTGATCAAACGCTCGATGCTGGCAACCACGTCGTCGGCAGTAACGGGCGAACCGTCGCTGAACTTGGCGGCCGGGTTGAGCTTGAAGGTCCACTCGGAGGCATCGGCATTCGGCGTCCACTCGGTGGCGAGCGAACCGGCGAGGGTCAGGTCGGCCTTCGAGATGGTGAGGAACTGACCAACCTGGCTGAGCAGGGTGAGGCCGGGACCGTCGTTCACTGCCACCGGGTCGAGCAGCGCAGAAGCGGACGACGGCACGAAGCCAGCGATCTTCAGCGTGCCGCCCTTGGTGGCGGGTGTGGTGGGTGCGGTGCTGTCCCCTGGGGCGCCACTCGTGGTGGTTGCGGTCGTCTTGTCATCGCTGCAGGCAGCGATGAGTGCGCCGATCGTAGGAACCGAGAGACCGATGATCGTTCCACGGCTGATGAACGAGCGGCGGGACAAACGTCCCGCGATGAACTCGTCGATCACGTGGTTGGCGACCGGCCCTTGGTTGCTCCGGATGGCGTCAATCCGCCGGAAGTCCTTGTTGGTCATGAATCCCCCTTGCTCAGTGGTGGCGCAAGTCTTGCAGACTGCGCCCCATGCCAGTTCACTCGCCCGTCGACTCGCAATGCATGCGCACAACGAATCTGACCAGGTGAGATTTGCTGAACGTAGCACGCCGATACGGGGCAGACAATGACCGATTCACGGTACGACCGCACCATGAATAGGAATCTCCCATACATGAGCAGAACTCATGCGTGTTAGGCACGCATACGGAGACCCTCTGGGTCGAGTACCGCGTCGTGGCGGATGACCGCCGGGCGACGGCGACCGATGATCTCGATCTCGAAACCGGACGTCTCGGCGGTGAGTTCAGCGGGGATGTAGCCCAGCGCGAGCGATACGCCGGAGTAGTGCGCGTAGCCACCTGAGGTGACCCAACCCACGACTTCACCGTTGTGCCATACGGGTTCGTCGCCCAACACATCGGCCGGTGCCTCGGGGTCGACGTCGACCTCGAACATGACCAACTTGCGCTTCGGGCCGCCAGCGGCGATCTCGGCCTCGACCGCGGCGCGCCCGATGAACTCGTGGTCGAACTTCAGCGAGCGATCCATACCAGCTTCGAGCGGGGTGTAGATCGGACGGTACTCGCGGAACCAGGTGCCGAAGTTCTTTTCCAGGCGCATCGTGATCAGCGCACGGAATCCGAACAGGCGCATGTCGAATTCCTTGCCCGCATCCCAGATGAGGTCGAACAGGTAGCGCTGGTACTCGGGGGCCATCCACATCTCGTAACCGAGATCGCCGGAGTAGGGCAGGCGCGACAACCACACGGGTGCCAGGCCGATGTCCACTTTGCGGAAGGCCATGTACGGAAAGTCCTTGGTTGCCAGCGAGGTGTCGGTGAGTTGCTGCAGGAGATCGCGCGAGCGCGGTCCGGCGAGTGTGAGACCGACCATCGACAACGACAGGACCTCGAAGCGGATCTCGGTCTGCTCGGGAAGGTGCGCCAGGAACCAACGCGGGTGGTGGACCTCGGCAGCCTGTGAGCCGAACAGGAAGAACTCGTCCTCGCCGATCCGTGAGACGGAGAACTCGCCCTCGATGCGACCTTGGGGGTTCAGCATTGCAGTCAGGTTCGTACGTCCGATCCTGGGCAGCGAGTTGGTGAACAGGCTTTGCAGCCATGCCGCCGAACCCTTGCCGCTGACCTTGTACTTGGCGAAGTTGGAGGCTTCGCTGAAGCCGACGCGTTCGCGCACGGCGCGGCTTTCCTCGGCCACAGTCTCGAACGCGTTCGAGCGGTAGAACGTCACGTTCTCCTTGGGCTCGAGGCCGGGCTTCTGGAAGCACAGCGGGTGCTCGAGGCCGAACCCTGCGCC
>CAIXHI010000383.1 GCA_903919215.1 uncultured Acidimicrobiaceae bacterium | reverse complement strand
GTCTCACATCACTGTTGGCCAAGGTCGGCGTCGGCATGGAACCGGACCCGAGGTTCGGTGCGCCGACTGCGAAGTTCGGGACGAACGTCGTGCTGTTCCAGCTGCCTGACGGTGCGGCCGCCGCACCATCGCGCGCCTACGCAGCAGCGGCATCGCTGGTCCACCTGACGGCCGTCGTCGCCGCCGCAGACGGAACCGTGTCGTCGGAAGAGCAGCGCCATCTCGTCAGCCACGCCGAGACGGCACTCGGCCTCGACGCACCGGAACGGGCCCGTCTGGAAGCACATCTGCTGTATCTGGCACAGGCCACGATCGGTGCGGCGCTGATTCGCAAACAGGTCGAGGCGCTGCCCGTCGCGGAACGTGCCCGAGTCGGGTCGTTTCTCGTGTCCGTTGCCGCCGCGGACGGGACGATCACGCCCGCTGAGATCACCACACTGGTGAAACTCTTCGGGCAGCTCGGTCTCGCCGAGTCGGAGGTCTACCGGCAGGTGCACGAGTTCGAGTCCGGGGATCGTGGCCCGGTCACCCTGCGCGCAGACGACCCGGCAGTCCGATTTGCCGTTCCTGCACCGGCAACACAACCACCAGCGCATGCGGTGCAGCTCGACCCTGCGAAGGTTCAGGCCCGGATCGCCGAAACCGCTCACGTGTCAGCGATGTTGGCCGACATCTTCGCCGACGACCCGGGGTCGCCGTTCGCTCCGCCGGCCGCGGGCACATCCGTTTCCCTGCCGCCACCGGGCCAGGATGTGACATCGCCGACGCTGTGGGATCTCGACCATGCACACACGGCTCTCGCCAAAGCACTCGCCGCCCAGGACAACTGGTCACGTGGCGATGCCGAAGAACTGTCTGCCGGGCTCGGGCTTCCGTTGCTCAACGGGGCTATCGACCGGATCAACGAGGCTGCGCTCGATGCCTGCGGCGACACGCTCATCGATGGCGACGACACGCTCGAACTGAACCGCTTCACCGTGGAGGAAATGAAATGACCAGTCCTGCACCGGAGCGAATCCGTCCGCGTGACCGTGACGCCATCATCCAGTCGCTGCGCGCAGGTGTGGTGCCGCGCGTCGGGCAGCAACACATCCAGGTCGGCCGCGCCAATGAGGTGCAGGCCCTGGTCACCGACATCGACCGGGTCGCCGACGGCGGCTCCGCTATCCGGTTCGCGATCGGCGAATACGGCGCGGGCAAGTCGTTCTTCTTGAACCTTGTGCGCTCGATCGCACTGGAACGCAAGCTCGTCACCGTCCATGCCGATCTCTCCCCGGATCGTCGCCTGCACGCCACCGGCGGCCAGGCCCGCAGCCTGTATGCGGAGCTGATGCGCAACCTGTCGACGCGGGCCAAACCGGACGGCGGGGCGATGCCGTCCGTTGTCGAACGGTTCGTCACCGAAAGCCTGAACTCCGCCCGTGACCGTGGCGTGAACCCTGAGGCCGTGATCCGTGAACGCCTCGAATCGCTGCAAGAGCTCACCGGTGGGTATGACTTCGCAGAGGTGATCGCTGCCTACTGGCGCGCCCATGACACCGGCAACGAACAGCTGAAAGCGGACGTGGTCCGCTGGCTGCGAGGCGAGTACGCGACCCGCACCGACGCCCGCGCCGCGCTCGGTGTCCGCACGATCATCGACGATGCCACCTTCTACGACCAGCTCAAACTGTTTGCCAGGTTCACCCGCCTGGCCGGCTTCTCCGGCCTGCTCGTCTGTCTCGACGAGATGGTCAACCTGTACAAGCTCGCCAACACGCAGGCACGCAACTCGAACTACGAACAGGTGCTGCGCATCCTCAACGATTCCCTCCAAGGCGCATGCGAGGGACTCGGGTTCGTGATGGGCGGCACCCCGGACATGTTGCTGGACACACGACGGGGCTTGTACTCGTATGCGGCGCTGCAGTCGCGGCTTGCGGAGAACTCGTTCGCTACCGGCGGTCTTGTCGACTACTCCGGGCCGGTGCTGCGCCTGGCGAACCTGTCACCTGAGGACATGTTCGTGCTGCTTACCAAGCTTCGCCACGTGTTCGCTGCCGGTGAACCCGCCAGCTACCTGGTGCCAGACGAGGCCCTCACATCGTTCATGCAGCACTGCGCAGGCAAGGTCGGCGACGCCTACTTCCGTACGCCGCGCACCACGATCAAAGAGTTCGTCAACCTGCTCGCCGTCATCGAACAGAACCCCGGCGTCGAATGGACGCAGCTCATCCAACGGATCGACCTCGCCCCAGAGTTCAACCCGGACCTCGCGCCCCTCGACGACGAACCGGACATGGCGCCCCCGTTGCCGCCACCGCCCGGTCCGCTCAGCCCGCCAGATGACGATGAGCTCACCAACCTCCGCCTCTGACCAGTCGTCGGCGTTCAACTTGTTGCATCCCAGGATGCAGCGCTGGGTTCACTCGCAGGGTTGGACAACCTTGCACGACGCGCAGGAACGGGCAATCGCACCGATTCTCGCCGGTGACACCGACGTAGTCATCGCTGCCGCAACGGCCGCCGGCAAGACCGAAGCAGCGTTCCTGCCGATCTGTTCCGTGCTTGCTGCTGAACTCGCACCCGCATCGGAGGTCAATCCTTGGACGGCGCACGACCCGTGGGCGGAGCCGACACCCGTGGCGGCGTCCGGTGTCCAGGTGCTCTACGTCTCACCGTTGAAAGCACTGATCAACGACCAGTACAACCGGCTCGAAGAGATCTGTGAGACCGCCGACATCGCAGTTCACCGCTGGCACGGCGACGTCTCCGGCTCTGCGAAACAAGACGTGCTCCGCAACCCGACAGGGGTTCTGCTGATCACACCAGAGTCACTCGAAGCGATGTTCGTCATCCGTGGCACCAAAGTGCCAGCCCTGTTCGCCGGTTTGCGTTACGTGGTCGTCGACGAGATGCACTCGTTCCTCGCCACCGCCCGCGGCGCACAGCTGCAATCGTTGCTGCATCGGATCGAGCTGGCGATCCGCAGACGCTGCCCTCGTATCGGCCTGTCGGCGACCATCGGCGACATGAACGACGCTGCCGCCTTCTTGCGTCCGGGCGACGCCGGCAACGTCACCCAGATCTCCTCGGCCTCTGATGGTCGGGAGCTGCGACTGCAACTTCGCGGATACGTGGCCGCGCCACCGGCACCAAACGCCGGCGAGGAGGATGACACTCCCGGCGAGAAGGTCGCCATCGCCAACCACCTGTTCC
>CAIXHI010000382.1 GCA_903919215.1 uncultured Acidimicrobiaceae bacterium | reverse complement strand
GTTCGTGCGCCTCGAAAATGGCGTCGACACCTGGAAGTTCCAGGGTGAAGTGATGGGCACCGTCGGTCTCGGCGCCGTCGCCTCATGGCCGCGTGAGGAATGGAACTTCGACCCGGTGGGCCACGCCGACATGCGTCCCGGTTGCTACGACATCCACGAGCGCATTCGCGACATGAACGTCAACGGCACGCTCGCCTCGATCAACTTCCCCACGTCCTCCGGATTCGCTGGCGCGTGGCTGGCCGGTAAGGCCGACCGCCAGCTGTCAGCGATCGCTGTGTCTGCCTACAACGACTGGCAGATCGACGAACTTGCCGGCTCGTACCCCGGTCGCTACATCCCGATGGGTGTGCTGCCGCTGTGGGACACCGATGCCTGCGTACTGGAGCTCGAGCGCATCGCCGCCAAGGGTTGCACCACGGTGACGTTCCCCGAGACGCCGTACGCCAATGAACTGCCCAGCTTCTACGGCGATCACTGGGACAGCGTGTTCGAGGCCGCTGAGCGTCTGCAGATCGTGCTCTCGATGCACATCGGTGGCGCGTTCAACCTGCTGCGCCGCCCCGAGGGCGCACCGCCCGACCAACTGATCGTGCTCGCCGCGCAGTTGTCCGGTGTGTGCTTCACCGACCTCGTCACCGGCGGCACGTTCCGCAAGTTCCCCGAGCTGAAGATCGCGCTCTCCGAAGGCGGCATCGGTTGGGTGCCGTTCATGCTCGACCGCATGGACCGTCACATGACCAACCAGTCGTGGACACACCTCGACATCGGCTCGCAGTCGGCCACGGAGATCTGGCGCAAGAACTTCCTCGGCTGCTTCATCACCGAGCCCAGCAACCTGCGCCTCGTCGACCGCATGGGCGAAGAGACCGTGGCATGGGAGTGCGATTACCCGCACTCGGACAGCACCTGGCCGAACTCGCCGGAGGTGCTGATGGAAGAGTTCATCAACGCCGACATCAGCGACGAGTTGATCCACAAGATCACGTGGGAGAACGCGTGTCGCTTCTACCGCTGGGATCCCTTCCAGCACATGAGCCGCGAGCAGACCACGGTCAGCGCATTGCGTGCACTGGCCACCGACGTCGACACCAGCACCACCACCAAGGCCGTCTACCGCGAGCGGTACGCCGCGACGCACACCGCCTAAGCCACGGCCTCAGCCACCCCGTTTTGGTTTCTATGTCAGCCGCTTGACCACCGTGCGCCGCGGTCAAGTGGCTGACATAGAGGGCGGGACGCCGCTGGACCGTGGGGTCAGGTAGCCCACCGGGGCTGATGGCTGCCACCCGCAGGGGCTGTTCTACACTGTTGAAACGAGGGACGCAGCGGGGGCTGGTCCGAACGCTCGAGACATTGGGGGAACTGCCATGACCACACACCAGCGACGACTGCCGCAGCTCAGCGGCCCGATTGCCGGCGGCACGAAGGGTTACCCCTTCGGGCAGGTAGGCGAACCGCTCACCCGCTTCGGCTATGCCGAGCATGAGTACTTCGTTGCTGGCACGGCCGTGCGCTACGAGCACGTGGGCGACAAGGGTTTCGACGGTGTCTGGGGCGCGGCACCTGCCGGTGAGGCGGCGTTCACCACCCGCATGTTGGTGGCGCTGCCCACCGACCCGGCGGCCTTCAATGGCACCGTCATCGTCGACTGGCTGAACGTCTCGGCCGGGTTCGAGATCCTCGCGCTGGAGGACGACGCGATATGGGAGCAGGGTTTCGCCTACGTGGGCATCTCCGCACAGCACGTCGGTGTGCACGGTCACCCTGGCCAGGCGCTGGCGCTCACCTCGTGGGACCCCGAGCGCTACGACTCGCTGCAGCAACCCGGTGACAGCTACTCGTACGACATCTTCTCCCAGGCGGCACGGCTGGTGACGGCCGATCGTCCTGGCCTGTCGTCGGGCGTCGATCCGCTGCGGGGTCTGCAGGTACGCAACGTCGTCGCCGCCGGTGGTTCGCAATCGGCCGGTCGCCTGGCCACCTATCTCAACGCAGTGCAACCGCTGGAACGCATCTTCGACGCCGCGTTGCTGTTCACCTACTTCGGGATGCCGTCCAGCCTGGAGGACGACGCCACGCTGAACATGTCGGATCCCGACTCCACCGTCGAGCAGCGCTACCCGGAGCCAGCGCTGCTTCGCAGCGATCTCGGTATCCCGTTGTTCGTGATCAACTCGGAGTGCGAAACGCTTCCCCATGCGTTCAGCCGTCAGCCCGACGACAACGGCTATCGATTCTGGGAGGTCGCCGGCACGTCGCACGCCACGGTGCCCGATATGGGCGCGATCATCGCCAAGATCATGCGCGACGGTCTGATGATGCCGATGCCCGAAGGCCCGAATGATCTGCCGCCGATGAACGAAGTGTCGTGGCGCCCCGTGGCCGCCGCCTGCCTCGCGCAGTTGCACCGCTGGGTGGACGAAGGGGTGCTGCCGTCGGTGCAGCCGCGGATCAGCGTCAGCGTCGGCAGCGTCGGCCCGACGATCGATCGCGACGCGCTGGGCATTGCACTCGGTGGTATCCGCGTGCCGCAAGTGGATGTCCCCACGGCAGCGCACTCGGGCGTCAACGGGATCGTCGGCCCGGCGTTCCTCAACGGCAGCAGCATCCCGTTCGACGAGGCCACGCTGCGGCGTCTGTACCCCGACGCAGCGACGTTCCTCGCTGCCAACCACGTCGCCGCGCAGCGTGCCTTCGCGCAGGGCGTGTTGCTGGAGCGTGGTGTCGCCGAGGCGATGCTGGCGGCCCAGGCCGCGGCCGCCACTCTTCCGTGACGGGCATCATCAGGCATCCTGTACGGGTGCAGCATCACTTCACCAGTACGAACTTCGGTATGCGTCAGTTCCCCGTCGGCTCGACCGAGTCGCAGGACTACGGCGAGCACATCATGGGCGTCACGGTCATGACCTGGCTCAGTCGGTACGCCGTTGCTGAGTGGGGTGAGGAGTGGGCAACGCAGGGTGCACTCGATCTGCGTTTCCGCTCGCACCTGTCGGCCGGTCTCGACCTGCTGATCGACGTTGACACGACTCCGGAGGAGATGACGTTCGCGATCAGCGACGCAGACGGAGTCGTGTACGCGACGGGCACTGCCCGTCGTCGAGGAACACTTGTGCCCGCGGTCGTCGACCCCACGCACACTCGCGGCTACAAGGTGCCGAACACGCGTGAGGCACTCGACGGTCTGGTCCTGACGCCGATCCGGTTCACGTTCCTCGCCGATCGCGACCTGGAGATGACTCCGGACATGGAGGATGGATCGTTCTGGCGCGACCATCGTTGGGCACACCCGGCATGGTTGGGGAGTGCCGCCAATGCGATCTTCCGCGAGAACGTCGAGTTCGCATCTCCATTGCATTGGCACCATGCGGGTATCGAAACCACCATCCATGCTGCGGTAGCTGACGGGGCAGAGGTGGTGGTGGCCGGTCGCGTCGTGGAGCTGTTCGACACGGCTCGCAATCAGTTTGCAGTCAGCGCGACGGAGGCCACGGTGAACGGCGAACCGGTGATGTCGATTCGCTCGACATTCGTGTACCTGCCGTTGGGCTGAGCGGGTTAGGTGCGGGAGAACTCGGGGACGCGATAGGTGCCGCCGACCACGTCGATGAGGTGGGCGGTGACGCGGTCGCCGACACGCACGAGCGACGGATCGCCAGTGATGCGGCCCGTGAGCCGAACACCTGGTGCGTCGTCGAGATCGATGAGCGCGATGGCGTGCGCTGCGTCGCCCTGCCCCGGTACCGAGGCGCGGTGCATGATGATGAACGAGTTCACCACGCCGTTGCCCGATATCTGCTCGAACGCCAGTGGGCCGCCACACGCACTGCAGCGTTCGATCGGCGGGTGCACCCACGCGCGGCACTCGACACAGCGAGCGATCGCGATGTGCCCGGCGGCTGTCGCATCCCAGTAGCCCTGGGAGTCCACATCGGGCAGCGGTTGCGGCGGGATGGTGCGCCAGTCGGCGCCGGTGGCGGCGGTGTCGCTCACGGCTTGTCCTTTCCGAGCACGTTGGCTCCGCCGTAGGGGCCGGCGCCAGCAGTGACCAACGCCAACTTCGCGTCGGGTACCTGGCGCACACCTGCCTGACCGCGCAATTGCAGCACGGCTTCGTAGTGGTGGTTGAGACCGTGCACGTAGCCCTCGGACAGCAGGCCGCCGTGGGGGTTCACCACGACGTCGCCGCCATAGGTGGCTCGTCCACTGGCGAAGTACTCACCGACCTGACCCTTCTCGCAGAACCCAAAGTCCTCCATCGTGGCCATCACCGTGTAGGTGAAGCAGTCGTACATGCACGCCACGTCGATATCGGACGGTTTCAGACCAGTGCGTTGCCAGATCTTCGGGCCGGCGGAACGTGAGTACATCGAGGTCGGGTCGTCCCATTGCACCCAACCGACACCGCTCTGGCTGTTCGACGAGCCGAGCATCCACACCGGTTCGGACTTCACGTCGGGCAGCAGGTCGGTGGAGACGATCAGCAGTGCCACGGCACCGTCGACCTCGTAGGCGCAGTCGAACACGCGGAACGGTTCGTTCACCCACCGGCCGGCGAGATAGTCGTCCATCGTGATCGGTGTGCGGCTGATTGCGTGCTCATTGGGCACTGCGTGCCCGCGCTGGGTGATCGCGATCTGGCCCAGATCTTCGCAGGTGCTGCCGTAGACGGCCTGGTGCCGCGAGGCCCACATCGCAATCCACTGCGGCGGCAGCATGTAGCCGTGCGGCGCAGAGAACTGCATCTCGCCAGGCACCTCGATCGGCCCGGCCACCGTGCCGTAGCGGGCACCCGAGCGACCGTTCAACGAGCGGTACACCAGCACCGCCTTGCAGATGCCGGTGTCGACCATCGCGGCCGCGGTGCGCACGACCTCGGCCACCGAGTTGCCGCCCGCGTACATCGCGTTGGAGAACTCCAGCTCGGTGGTGCCGAGGGCCAGCGCCACATCCATCGGGAAGGCCGAGTCCATGGTGTGGAAGCAGGTCACGCCGTCGAGCACACTGGTGGGCAGGCCTGCATCATCGAAGGCGGCGCGTGCGGCCTCCACCGCCATCGCCAGCGGTGTGCGCCCGGAGTTGCGCGTGTACGCGGTGCGTCCGATCCCGACGATCGCGCTCCGTGGTTGGTCACTCATTCGCATTCCCCGCTTCCAAAGGTGTGCCGCGTGGGCGGCCCCCGCCGCTTGACGCTTGTGTCACCTTACAGAATGGGTCAGCTGAGTGACGGTTCGGGCACCCCGACGCGACGGTTCCACCAGTCGTGGAAGTGCGACACGCCGGCCTCCAGCGACAGCCCGGCGAGGTTGGCGCTGTAGTTGTCGAACGTGAGTCCGAGCGAGCGGGCGGTGACCATGCCGTCGTGGCGACGCTCAACGAGGTCGTGGTCTTCCACCACGGTCTCCTCGAAGGCGTCGACGATCGATTGCGCCAGGCCGGGCACGAGCGTCTCCATGTCCGCAGGCACGCAGTAGTGCACGCGATTGATGTACTCGCCGAAGCCCGTCGGCACGATCACGGACAACACCCGCAGGCCGTTGTAGACCTCGAACATCAGGTTGGGATAGATGCCTACCCAGCCGACGCCCATGCGCGGTGTGGGCTCGCCGCGCTTCGCGTAGTACACGTCGAGACCGTCGGCCCATTCGGCGTACTTCGCCGAGGTGGCGCCGCGCTCGTCGGAGAGCGTGAGGAACTGTGCGTGGAAGTTCTCGCCGAAGGTCCACTCGATGGAACCGCAGTCGACGAACGAGGCCAGACCGGGGTGGTACGGCGGCACGTGGTAGCAGTCGCCGAAGACCTCCAGGAACGCTTTCCAGTCGCCGTAGTACGGATCGTCGTGGGTGGAGTGCAACACACAGTCGTCAAGGTCGAGCCACTGGTCCACGCCGCGTTCGGCGAAGTCGGAGTCGATACGGGCCAGGTCGGCGGCGTACGAATCGCGCTGATCGGGGTCGACGGCGAAGTGGAAGCCGTGCCAGCTGAGCAAGTCGAAGCCGGGGATCTTCAGCGCGTCGCGTCGGGCTTCGGCTGCGTCGCCGCGGCCCAGGTCGAAGTTCGCGCCGCCGATCAGCGAACCGTCGGAGCGGAACGACCAGTCGTGGAACTCGCATGCCAGGCGCGGCTTGTTGATCGGCTCGTCATGGCTGAGGATCGGCCGGCAGGCGTGGGTGCACAGGTTGGCCAGCAGATGGACGGAGCCATCGGGGTCGCGTGTGAGCACCAAGCGCTCGTCGCCGTCGCTACGGCGGTGGCCGCCGAGGGGCAACAGAATGTCGTGACCGACGTACTTGAGGCCGTTCTCGGGTGAGAACGCACGCTGCATCTCCCGCTCGAACACCACGGGGCTGGCATAGGCCGTGTTGGGCAGTGACTGCACCTCCGCAGGGTCGAAGGCGTACCCGGGGCGTTGCCAAGTTGGGGAGGTCACAGATCGACGCTATCAGCGCGGCTCATCGGGGGTCCGGTTGCCGGGGTGGCTGCGGTCACTTGCGCAGTAGTACGTCCAGGCGTCTGGCGGCGATGGACAGCGCGATGATCGACACCAGGAGCAGGACCGCGATGTGGGCGAGGATGGATGCGGTCCACACGCCGGCGTTCGCCGCGCGCACCAGTGCGACGCCGTGGTAGAGCGGTGAAAGTTGCACCACCCAGGCCCAACTGCCGTAGCTGGCGGCAGGGAAGAACGTGGCCGAGAACAAGAACAGCGGCATGGTGGCGGTGTTGACGATGTCCATGTCGGCCCAACCGCGCATGTACGTCGTGCCGGCGAAACCGATGCCGGCGAAGGTGAGTCCGATGAGCGCGCACGCGGGCAAGGCCATCAACACCCACCACGACTGCACCAGCCCGAGCGCCGCCATCACCCCGAGAAAGCTGATCGAGTAGAGCTGGCCGCGCAACAGTGCCCACCCGATCTCACCCATCGCCACGTCGGTCGGACTCATCGGGGTGGCCAGTGCAGCGTCGTAGATGCGCGCGTACTTCAGACGGTGCAGCACGTTCCCGGTCGAGTCGAAGATCGCGCCGTTCATCGCCGACGACGCCATCAGCGCAGGTGCCACGAACGCGTCGTACGGCACCTGTGTGCCGGCCACCGAGACCTTGCCGACCAGGTTGCCGAGCCCGGCGCGCATGCTGAGCAAGTAGAACAGCGGCTCGAAGAAACCGCTGACGATGATCAGCCATTGCCGCCGGTAGGCAACGATGTGCCGCTCGATCATCCGCTGCGGTCGGCGCGCGGTGAACGCCACGGGAAGGATGCGCAGTTCGCCGCTCACGAGTACAACTTCCGGCGCAGGTTGCGTACCGCCAGGGTCGTGCCGGCGAATGCGAACGCGACCACGTAGGCGAGGTGGCCGACGGCCCACAGGGCACCGGCGGAGTGGGTGGTGAAGCCGCGGGCCACGATCACGCCATGCCACAACGGGGCTGCCTTGGCGATCCATTGCACGCCGACGGGCAGTTGCGACAGCGGGTAGAACGCGCCACCGAAGAGGAACAGCGGGATGATCACGAACCGCTGGATGGCGGCGAACGCACCGTCGGTCTCGGTGTTGATCGAGAACGCCATGATCGGCATTGCGAACGACAGGCCGACGAGCATCGCAACGGGTACCGCGGGCAGCAGGCCCCACGAGCGGGTGTCGGGGAAGTAGGCGAGCGCAGCGGCGACAGCGGTAGCGGACAATCCGCAGCGCACGGCGATCCAGACCCCGTGGCCGAGCACGATGTCGCGTGCCTCCAGCGGCGTGGCGGCGATGCCGTGATAGCCGCGCTGCCACTTGAGGCCGCCCATCACCGACCACATGCTCTCGATCGCGCCGAGTGCCATTGCTGCTGTGATCAGGAGACCGGGGGCCACGAAGGCCACATACGACGCGCCACCCAATGTGGCGCCCGACGCGGAGTTGCGGTCGACGAGGGCGCCCACGCCGACACCGAGTCCCAGCAGGTACATCAGTGGTTGCACGAAGGACGACAACAGGTTCATCCGCCACAAGCGGCGGTACAGCGCGAGGTGCCAGCCAGCGACCCGGAATGCTCCGGTGGTCATGTCAGTCCGCCAACGTCCGGCCGGTGAGCAACAAGAACACGTCCTCCAGGCTCGAGCGCCGCACGAGCGCGCTCTCGGGCTGCAGGCCGCGTGCGTGCGTCGCGGCGAGCGCGGCCTCGCCGTCGTCGGCGTACACCAGCACCCTGTCGGGCAGCAGTTCCTGACGCTCGCCGATGCCCTGCACCTGCGGGGCGAGTGCCTCGTTGGTGCCCGCCGTGAAACGCAGCTCGAGCACCTCGCGAGTGGAGTAGCGATCGATCAGTTCGCGCGGCGAACCCTCGGCGACGATCTTGCCCTGGTCCATCACCACCAGGCGGTCGCAGAGTTGCTCGGCCTCGTCCATGTAGTGCGTGGTGAGCACCAGTGTCACGCCTTGCTGCTTCAGCCGGTACAAGCGGTCCCACAACACGTGCCGCGCTTGTGGGTCGAGGCCGGTGGTGGGTTCGTCGAGCAGCAGCATCTCGGGTTCGTTGATCAGCGAACGGGCGATCGAGAGGCGCCGCTTCATCCCGCCGCTGAGGTGGTCGACGATGCTGTCGGCGCGATCAGCGAGCTGTGCAAACTCCAGCAGTTCTTTGGCCCGCCGTTTGGCCTCGGAGCGTGACAGGTCGAAGTAGCGGCCATACAGCCACAGGTTCTCCTGCACCGTCAGTTCGGTGTCGAGAGTGTCGAGTTGCGGCACCACCCCGAGGCGGCGACGAATCTGCGCGCCGTGGGTTGCGGGGTCGAGGCCGAACAGGCGCAGCGATCCGCTGGTGACGGGTGAGACGCACCCGATCATGCGCATCGTGCTGCTCTTGCCCGCGCCGTTGGGGCCGAGGAAGCCGAACGCTTCTCCACGCTGCACCTCGACATCGATGCCGTCGACGGCGGTGAACTCGCCGAAGCGTTTGACGAGTTGGCGGGCGACGATCAGCGATTCCGTCATGGACCTCCACCATACGTGGCCCGAACGCGCAAGTGCCCCGCCGTTTGGCGGGGCACTTGTCGAGGAATGTGTGACTGCTCAGCCGGCCGGCGGGGGCGGCGGCGGCGGGGGCGTCATGCCGGGGGGCGGGGGCGGCGGCGGGGGAGTGCTGCCACCGGGGTGACCACCACCGCCGAACGATGCCTTGAGCTTGTTGACGTCCTTGAGATCGTTCAGGTTTCCGCCCGACTCCTTGAAGCCCTGGAGCGAACCCACGAGGGTCAGCACCACGGCGACAAGTGCCATGTAGAGGCCGATGCCGCGCTCGGTCTCGCCGCCGAGGCCGAGGCCGGTTTCGAACGGATCGATGAAGAAGCGGCCGACGACGAAGATCAGGCTGTACGCCGAGGCGGCCAGGAAGATGATCGGCAGCGGGAACTTCGGCGGGAGCTTGAAGATGCCAGCCGCAGCGAGGAACGTCAGCGCGCCGACGGCCACGAGCAGGAGCCACGGGAACAAGCCGCTGAACGTGAGATCGAACGCAGTGAAGTCGAGACCCAGCGAGTCGATCGCCGCGTCGCAGGCCGCTCCGCGACCGCTCGGGCAGCTCGGCTGCCACCAGGTGAGGAATCCAGCGATCAGCATGACAACGCCGCCGCCGACCTTCAACCAATCAGATGTTTTGAATTTACTGAGGTCCACGGAATGCCTCCCGATGTGTTGGTGATACTGACTCCGTTATCGCGAACCGTACACCTTGTTAAGACACTGCTCGCGCACCTCGCGCGGCCACGTACATTTTGTACATGCCCATCGCGCTGCTCTCTGTGTACGACAAGTCCGGGATCGTCGATCTCGCCCGCGGCCTGCATGCCGCCGGGTGGCGGATCGTCAGTAGCGGTGGCACCGCGAAGGCCATCGCCGACGCCGGTGTCGAGGTCACCGACCTGGCCGATCTCACCGGGTTGCCGGCCATCCTCGACCACCGCGTCGTCACCCTGCACCCGAAGGTGCACGGCGGTCTGCTGGCCGACCCCACCAAGCCCGAGCACCAGGCCGACATGGCTGCGCACGGTATCGAGGCGATCGATCTCGTCGTCGTGAACCTGTACCCGTTCAGCTCGAATCCGAGCATCGAACTCATCGACATCGGTGGCCCGGCGATGGTGCGTGCGGCGGCCAAGAACCATGCACACGTCGGTGTGGTCGTGAACCCGTCCGACTACGGGGTGGTGCTGCAGGAGATCAGCGCCGGCGGGAAGCTGTCGTCGGCCACTCGTCGCCGTCTGGCACGCGATGCGTTCGCCACGATCGCCGCGTACGACGCTGCGATCGCCAACTGGTTCGATGCGCCGTCACCCGATTCGAAGGACGAACTGCCGATCGGCCTGCACCTGTCGCTCGAACGCGCGCAGACGTTGCGCTACGGCGAGAACCCCCACCAGCAGGGCGCCCGCTACCGCTTCGCCGGCGCCACGAGTTGGTGGGACGCCGCGGTGCAGCACCAGGGCAAGGAGCTCAGCTACCTCAACCTGTACGACACAGAGGCTGCGTGGAAGCTGGTGCAGCGCTTCGGTCGTCCGGCGTGCGTGATCGTGAAGCATGCGAACCCGTGCGGTGTGGCTGTGGCC
>CAIXHI010000381.1 GCA_903919215.1 uncultured Acidimicrobiaceae bacterium | reverse complement strand
TGCTCGACGACGCTCGGGATCGTGTAACCCGACATGTCAGTGCTCCTCGTGGTCGTGATCATGATCGTGGTCATGATCGTGATCGTGGTCGTGATCCTTGCCCATCAGCATGTCGCGATCGATGGCCGCACCAGCACCATCCACGACTTCGGCGTGCTCGAGCAGCCAGTCGAGCGCCTTGGACTTGCGGAGTTGATCGATGAGGTCGGTGACGGCATCGTTCTTCTCGTAGGCCTTGCGCACCTCGCTGGCCTTCTGGCGCACCTGCATCGCGATCCGGGCGTACTCGGCGTTGACATCGTCATCGGAGATTTCGATCGCCTCGGCGACAGCAACGGCCCGCAGCGCGAGATCCACCTTGACCGCCTTGATCGACTGCTCGCGCAGCCCCTCGATGAACGCTTCGGTGGACTGACCGGTGGCAGCGAGCCACTGATCGATGCCGATGCCCTGCGACTGGAACTGCTGCACAGTGTTCTGCACCCGAGCCTGCAGGTCGCCAGAGACCATGCTGTCGGGAGCCGGCACGTCGACGAGTTCGGCCAGCGCGGTGGTGGCCCGGTCGACGAACAAGTTGCGGGCCTGATTGAGCTTGGTGGTGCTGAGCCGTTCGGCGATCGAGACACGCCACTCGGTGACCGTCTCGAACTCGCCCAGGTTCTCGCTGACCCACTCGTCGGTGACCTCAGGCAGCACCAGTTCCTGCACGTTGCTGACCGTCACGGTGAAATCGGCGGGCTCCGTCATACCTGACGGGTTGGCGCTGAACGTGAGCGTCGCGCCGGTTGCAGCGCCGGTGAGCTGGTCGTCGAAACCCTCGGCGACCCAACCCTTGCCGATCTCGTACAACCAGTCTTCGGTGTTGAGGCCGACGACGGGCTCACCGTCGCGAGTGGCTGCGAGCGTGAGCGTCACGTGGTCGCCGGTCTGCCCGCCGCGGCCGGCATCGACCAACGAACCCTGGCGGCGACGCTCGGCGTCGACGGCCTCGTCGATCTCTTCCTCGGATGCCAACGGACTGGGCAACTCGACCCGCAGACCGCCGTAGCCGGGCACAGTGATGACCGGGCGCACTTCGCAGACTGCGTCGAAGGCGACATCGCCCTCGTCGGCGCCGCCGGTGATCTCCACCTCTGGGGTGGCGATGAGGTCGATGTCGTGCTCGCGAACGGCCTTCGCGAGATAGGCCGGAACGGCATCGCGCAGCGCCTCATCGCGGGCAGCACCGAGACCGATACGGGCCTCGAGTACCTTGCGCGGCACCTTGCCGGCGCGGAAGCCCGGCAGGTTGACCTCGCGGCCGATCTTGCGGAACGCCTGGTCGATGTCGCGGTCGAACTCGGCCTGGTCGATGACCACCGAGATCTTCACCAACTCGCGGGGCGAACGTGCAGGTGCGTCGCCGCTCTCTGCGTCGGCGGGCGGAACTTCACGGGTGTCGTGTGCAGGTGCGATCGTACTTTTCACAGAGCGACGACTCTACCGGGGCGTGCCGGTTTCGTTCCGACACACGTTGCACAGCCGCCATACACGGGCCATCTACGGGCCGCCAACGGGCCGAATGCCGTCTCGTGGCCACGTTTCAGGCAGAATGTTCGGTATGACGTTCTGGAAGCCGCACGCCCTCGCCACGCCGCACGCCAACCAGCTCGACCTACGCATCGGCGATCGAGTGAAGAGCACCACCGAGCTGCAGGGTGTCCCCGTCGGCTCAGAGGGTCGGGTGCTCCTGGCCAACGGGTTCAACTGGCTGCGCTACCGCGTGTTGTTCAACAACGGTGTGGAGTTGGGCGACCTCGACCACCGCAACATCGAGGCCACCGGCAAGACCGCCAAGCGTCTCGCCAAGCAGTAATCCTGCAGTTTCCGCAGGTTCCCGGTGTTGTGGGGACTTTGGTCCCGACCCCGGTGTGCTTCATGCCCTACTGACATTGATGTCATCCGACAGAATGGCTCCTATGAGCAAGGACGACCGGTCAATAATTAGTTGGTTCGCGTTCGCAGCAGCGATCGCCGCGCTTGTCGTGGCCATTGTCGGCGTGTCGAACAACGATGGCGGGAGCGCGTCGGGAGGTGGCGGCGGCGGCACAAGCACACCGACTGTCGAGGTCACCATGACCGACTTCGCGTTCACGCCGGCCACGATCACCATCCCAACGGGCGGCGCGAAGATCCGCCTCATCAACAAGGGTGCGGCCACGCACAACTTCCAGGTTGCCGAACTCAGCCTCAAGAGCATCGATGTCGCCTCCGGCGTCACCACCGACTTCGAGATCGGCGCCCAGACCGCAGGCACCTACAAGGTCATCTGCCCGCAGCCCGGCCATGAGGGCGCCGGCATGGTCGGTTCGCTGGTCGTCAGTACATCCGCCACCCCCGCCCCCGGCGCCGACCACCCGATCGGTGATCCGAAGCTGATGTCGGCCTCGCAGATGGATGCCCTGATGTTGAAGGTCGCCCAGCAGTACCCGGCGGCCACCGCTGGTCACGGCGGCGACGTTCGCCAACCCGACAAGGTGAGCACGAACGACGACGGCAGTCGCAACGTCGAGTTCACTATCACGGCCAAGGTCGTCGACTGGGAAGTCGAGCCGGGCAAGGTTGTCCAGGCCTGGACCTACGACGGTGTCGTGCCCGCTCCGGAGATTCACGTCCTGTCCGGTGACCACGTGAAGATCATCCTCAAGAACAATCTGCCGCAGTCCACGTCGCTGCACTTCCACGGCATCCAGGTGCCGAACGTGATGGACGGCGTCGACCCGTACACCGAGGCCCCCACGGTGCCGGGCGGCGAGCACATCTACGAATGGATTGCCAAGGGTCCGGCCGTCGGCATCTACCACTCGCACCACAATGCTGAGCAGCAGATCCCGGACGGTATGTTCGGCGCCTTCACGATCGACGAGATGCCGATCCCGCAGAAGCTGATCGACAAGGGCTACACCAAGGTTGACAAGAAGGTCAACATGGTGCTGAACGATGCTGGCGTCATCGGCCTCAGCCTCAACGGGAAGAGCTTCCCCGCCACCGAGCCCTACACCCTGCGTGTCGGCGAAGTGATGCAGGCGACGTACATGAACGAGGGTCTGCTCGGTCACCCGATGCACCTCCACCAGCCGATGGGTTGGATCGTCGCCAAGGACGGCATCCCGATGGATGAGCCGACCCCCGCCGACACGATCTGGGTCGCCCCCGGCGAGCGCTACACGGTGCTCTACATGGGTATGGAGCCCGGCGTGTGGGCGTGGCACTGCCACATCCTCACCCACGCCGAGACCCCGACCGGCATGAAGTACATGGTGACCGCGCTCATCGTCGAGCGGTGACCAAGTGACCGACCGGCATGCACGGGTGATCATCGGTGCCGACGGCACCGATGGATCGAACGAAGCACTGCGGTGGGCGGCCCACGAGGCCGCCCGCCGCGGGGCTCCGCTCCATGTGATGACGTGCGCACAACTGCCGGTCACCGTTGAGGCGGGAATGGTGGGGGCCGGCGCGTTCGCTGGCTCCACCATGGACGCCATCGTCAAGGAACAAGAGCAGGTCAACCAGGCGGCGGTCGATCTGGCCCGCTCGCTCGATCTCCACGTGGCGGTCTCCGGCGAGACCGTCCTGGGTGCTCCCGGCTACGCTTTGGTCAGCGCTTCCCACGACGACGACCTCGTCGTCGTCGGCGCCACCAGCCACCCGGGTCGCCTCACCGATGTGCTCGGCTCGGTGGCCACCGTGGTCACGCACCGGGCCAAGTGTCCTGTCGTCGTGGTGCACGGCCAGGGCATCGCCGAGCGACCCATCCGCCGCATCGTCGTCGGCGTCGACGGCTCACCGGCCAGCAACGATGCACTGTTGTGGGCCGCAGAGGCTGCACTGCGCAGCGAAGCAGAACTCGTACTGGTTCACGGCTGGGTGTACCCGTATCTCGGGGCGCGCACCACAGTCAGCGAACCACGCGACGAGATGCGCCTGGACGCGATGCGCGTCCTCGAAGCCAGTGCCCTGAAGGCCCGCGAGGTGGCCCCCGCCGTTGCCTGTCACTCGATTATCACCGAGGAGGGGCCGGCCAAGGCCATCCTCGATGCCGCTGCCGACGCCGACCTCGTCGTCGTCGGCTCACGCGGACACGGCGGTTTCGCCGCACTCCTACTGGGCTCGGTCAGCCGCACGGTGCTGCAGCACGCGCAGTGCCCGGTTGCCATCATCCGCCCCTCACGCTGATCGCTCGCACCAGTGCTGCTCGGACGCCGGGCTGACCGCAGACGCCTGTTTATACTCGGGCCAGGATGGTTGCCGACAACCCCGCCGAGCTGGCGCAACACGCCCTGACCCGATTCGGCGCGCGCCTGCTGATCAGGAACTGGCGTCGACACCCTGCCGATCTGGCCCGCTGCGTCGCGGCCGCAACGGTGTGCGCTGCCGCCGTGCTCATTGCGCGCGCCGACCCAGCAACCACGCGGTCAGTGTCCGCCGACATGGTGCAGTTGTTCGGTCACCTCCCTCAGGCGGCGAGGCAGGCGATCGTCGGTGTGTTGCAGGTTGTCGCACTGTTGGCGCCCGCGGCGTGCCTGGTGTGGGTGCGGCGAGATCGCTGGCTGGAACTGGTCGTCGCACTCTCGGCCGGGGCAGCTGGCGCGGCGTGTGCAGCAGCCACCAACGGGACTCTGCGCGACGCAGTACCTGCGAGTGTGTTGCGCGGGTCGCGCGAGTTGTCATGGATCACCGGGTCGGCATTCCCGTCGGGCGCGTACCTCGCTGCAGTGGCCGCGGCGGTCACGTTCGCGACCCCATCGTTGACCCTGGCGTGGCGCCGGACTGCACAGGTCGCGGTCGCCGCCGTGATGGCGGCCCGGATCGTCAGCACGGTGGAGGTGCCGCTCGGTCTGCTTGCTGACCTCGCACTCGGTATTGCCGTCGGCGCAGCGGTGCTGGTGGTGGTCGGCGGCCCCGCCCGCCACCCGTCGCCCGAGTTGGTGGCGGCCGGTCTGCGCACCAGTGGGATCTTCGCCGAGCACCTCGAGCCGATCACCCGTACGCGGAACAATCCGGGTTACCTCGCCGTCACGGCCGACGAGCGGTTGTTCGTCAAGGTGGTCGACCGCGATGAGCGTGACAGCGACCTGTTCTGGCGCGCACTGCGCTGGCTGCGGGTGAAGGGTGTGGAGGACGACCGGCCGATCGGACGCAAGGCGGCCGTCGAACGGGAAGCGCTCAACACGCTGATGGCAGCGAATGCCGGTGTGAACACCTCCCCCGTACGCGCAGTTGGCGATCTGGCCGAGGATGGTGCATTCCTGGCCACCACCGAACTCGTCGGGGTGCCACTGTCGGAACTCGATCCGGCGCAGTTCACCGACGAGATCGTCGACGCAGCCTTCCGCCAACTCGCACGTCTGCAGCACAGTCGGATCGCCCACCGCTGGGCATCACTCGAACACTTCCTGCTGTGCGCCGATGGCTCGGTGGCCGTGCTCGACTTCCGCTGGGCCGAGCTCTCCGCCGATGACCAACTGCTGGCCACCGACGTGGCCGAGTTGCTGGTGTCCACGGCGGCGGTCCTGGGCACGGAGCGAACGGTGCGTGCCGCAGTTGACGTCTTCGCCCCTGAGCACCTCGCCACAGCGCTTCCCGTGCTGCAACCACTGGTGTTGTCGGCCTCCACCCGCAGCGCGGTGAGCGCCGACAAGCAGTTGCTGCCGGCACTGCGCGAGGCCCTGGAAGCGGCCACCGGAGTCGAGCACTACGAACTGATGGAGCTCGATCGGCTGACGTTGCGCAAGGTGATCAGCTTTGTCGGCCTGTTGGTGATGGGCAACCTGCTGCTCGGCCTGATCGCTGACTTCGACGAGATCTGGAGTGCGCTGCGCGATGCCAATCTGGTCTACGTCATCCCGATGCTCGCATTGATGGTCGGCTCGTATGCGACCGGGGCGATCGCATTGATGGGCGCGGTGAACATCCGTCTGCGATTCGTGCGCACGACGGTGGTGATGTTCGCCCAGTCGTTCCTGAACCGCTTCATTCCGGCCAACGCCGGCGGCATGGCGATGCGTGTTCGCTATCTCCAGCGCAACGGACTCGATGTCGTGGTGGCCGCTTCCAGTGTCGGTCTCACCAGCGCAGCGACCGGCGTGGCCCAGGTGCTCACCGCCACCGTGTTCTTCGCGTGGGCGGGCAGCGCCGCCGAGCAGAGCGGTGCCTTCAGCCTGCCGGACGGCACGATGGTGCTGCTGGTGGTGATCGGCGCGCTCGTCGCCGGTGGTGTGTTGCTGGCCACAGCGTTCGGGAAGCGGCTGTTCACCAAGCTCGGGATCCAACTCCGCGCGTTGCTGCACGAACTGCTGAAGCTCGCCCGACAGCCGAGCAAGATGCTGATGTTGTTCGGCGGCTCAGTACTGGGCAAGGTGTGCTCGATCCTGATGCTCTCCGAGAGCCTGCACGCATTCGGATACGACGTGTCGTTCGCACGGCTGGGGGCGATGTACATCACTGCCACGACGATCGCGGCCGCGGCACCCACCCCGGGCGGGGTCGGCGCGATCGAGGCCGCGTTGGCGGCCGGGCTCAGCGGCCTGGGCATCGCCGCCGCTCCAGCGGTGGCCGTGGTGGTGCTGTTCCGCGTGATCAGCTACTGGTTTCCGGTGCTGCCGTGCTGGTTGGCGTTGCACTACGTGCAGCGTCACGAGATCGCCTGATTGGAACGGACGGCTCCGCACGGCACAGTCCAGGTAGCATCTACCTGAAATACGGGGAGTGGCGCAGCGGTAGCGTTCCTGCTTTGGGAGCAGGAGGTCGGGAGTTCGAATCTCCTCTCCCCGACAATCAGGTGACGGGGCCGACAGCTTCGCGAATCATGGTGTGAAACACCGATAGCGGGTACTCCCACTTCGGGCTGAGCACACCGGTGTTGTAGTTGCCCGCATCGAGGTTGCGTTGCACGTGCTCGCACATACGTGCATCCTCGTCGGCCACCTCTTCGCTGAACTTCACGATCTCCTCGATGCCCTCGGCATCGTCGTGGAAGAAGTACTCGAAGATCAGATCGCTGTGCGTATGACCGCGCGGCAACCAGCGCTCGACGGCGAACCCCTGGGGGAAGATGTCGAACGCGTACGTGGGCCAGAAGTAACCGAACGTGCCGAACGTGCTGCCGTCACGCGGCGGCATCTGGTGGATGTTCCAGCGGTCGTCACCCTTGTAGATGACTCGGTAGTTCAATGCGTCCGCGTCGCGGCTCATAGCCGGGTGCGTGGTGGGCAGGTGGTAGCCCTCGAGGAAGTTGTCGCCGTAGGTCTTCCAGTTGCACGCCACGTGGCGCACGCTCTTGCTGTGGAAGCGGTACGTCTCCAGCGGCACGTCGGCGAGTTCAGCCGGGAACTCGCCCAGCCATTCCATCAACGGCGGGATCGTGGGGTTGAGACACACCCACACCATTCCGCGAAACGAATGCACCTGGATTCCGGTGAGGTCCATGTTCGGCGGTACGTCGGCGCCGAAGTCGCGAGCGCTCAGCAGTTTGCCATCGGCGTTGAACGCCCAACCGTGGTACTTGCACACCACGTTCTTCGAGCAACCCTCGCCCTCGAACACGATTGGGCCGGCGCGGTGCGGGCAAAGGTTGTAGAAGGCGCGCAAAGAACCATCTTCGATCCGACGGATGAAGATTGGCCAGCCGGCCAGGTTTTCGGTGACGTAGTCGCCGACGTTGCGCAGTTGGTGGTCGTAGGCGACATGCACCCAATTGCTGCCGAAGATCGGCCAGCGCTCGCGCTGCCAGATGTCCGGATCGTTGTACCAACGCGCGGGGAGAGTTTCACCGAGTTCCACTGGGGCGCGATGTTAACCGCAGTTCCTCGCTAGTTGACCGACTGGACCCACGGCGTTCATGTCGGCGTGGTCGGGTGCTGCACCACGTGCAGCTGCTGCATGGCCATCAGATCCTGCATCTGCTTCTCCATACCGGACGGTGAACCGTCGAGGAACAGCACGTTGCCCCTGCCATTCTCGGCGACGTGGCGAATGGATTCGGTCCACATCGAGAACAGGATCAGCGACTGATCCACGCTGTTGGCATCCATCTCGCGGGCTGCCTGCGCGAGACCACGGGCGACCTCGGCGCGGAACAGCGCAACGCCTTGGCCACGCAACTGAGCGGCAGTTCGCTCGGCCTCGGCCTCGATTCGCACCGCGGTGCCGAGCGCCTCCGCCTCTTTGGTCTTGCGGATCAGCAGTGCGTCGCCCTCGTTGGTGGCGGCAGCCTTCAGGTTGTTGCTGGCCACCACCTGCGCCATCGAGGTGGTGATCGCCTGGTCGAAGGTGATGTCGTTGAGCTGCAGGTCGATGAGGTGGTAGCCCCAGGTCTCGATCACGTGGTCGAGGTTCTCTTTCACCTCAGCGACGATCTCGCCGCGCAAGGCGAGGATCTCCGCCTGCTTCTTGGTGGCGACGAACCCGCGGGTGCTGCCCTCGACGCTGCGCACGAGTGCCGTGAGGAAGTCCTTTTCGCTGACGAACTTGAAGGCGATGTTCTTGATCGTGTCTTCGGACTCGCTGATCGCGCCGTAGACCATCATCGCCGTGAAGTAGACGTTGGCCTGATCGAAGGTGATCGCCTGGAACTGCAACTCCACAGCGCGGTTCTGGATGCTGATCCGCCGGAAGATCTTCTCCACGATGGGCACCACCACGTTGAGGCCCGGGCGCAGGGTGCGCTTGTACTTACCGAAAATGGTAGTGACCGCCACTGTTCCCTGGTTCACCGTACGTAGACCGGTGAGCAACGTGAGCAGGGCGATCGCGCCGAGGACGACGAGAATGACAGCACCAGAACTCATGGGATGTACCTCCGACTGGGTGTGAGCGCAGTCTAGGCAGCGCCGAGTGATCGTTCGGAACGGAGTGGTGACTTGCGGCTCTTGTCTCCCCGGCCATCGTTGCCGGACACTGCAGACATGACTTCCGCAGTGCATCTGCGCAACGTGTCGCGGCGCTACACCGTCGGCACCGGCGAGGTGTTCGCACTGCGCGATGTCGACCTCGACATCGAACAAGGTGAGTTCGTGGTCGTGCTCGGGCCATCCGGTAGCGGCAAGACCACACTGCTGAACCTCATCGGGGCGCTCGACACCGCCTCCACCGGCCAGGTGATCGTGAGCGGCAGTGAGATCAGTTCCGCACCCCGGCACGAACTGTTCCGCTTCCGTCGCGAGACGGTGTCGTTCGTGTTCCAGAGCTTCAACCTGTTCCCCACGTTGACCGCGTTGGAAAACGTGCAATGTGCGGTGGAGATCGCCGGTCGCGCCAAGGGTGCCAAACAGAAGGCCGCCGCCGTGCTGGCCGAGGTCGGGCTGGCCGAACGAGTGCACCACTACCCCGCCGAGTTGTCGGGCGGTGAGCAGCAGCGCGTCGCGATCGCTCGCGCGCTGGCCACCGGCAATCCGATCCTGGTGGCCGACGAACCCACTGGCGATCTCGACTTCCACACCGGTGTGCAGGTGCTCGAGGTGCTGCAGCAGCAAGCGGCGCTGGGTCACACCGTCATCGTCGTGACCCATAACCGCGAGATCTCACGTATCGCCGACCGGGTGATCGAACTCAGCGGTGGACGCGTCGTACGTGACGGGCCCCCAAGTGGTGGCAAGGCCGCCGTCGCCGATCTGCACTGGTAGGTGAGCATGCGCCTGTGGTTCACGCTTCGGTGGTCGGCACGAGACCTGCGCAAGAAGTGGTTGCAGGTCGCTGCCATCGCGTTCGTGATCGCCATCGGTACGGGCGTGTACTCGGCGTTGGGCAGCACCGCCACCTGGCGCCGGGAGTCGAATGCAGACAGCTTTGCGATGACCGGAATGTACGACTTGCGTGTCAAGGCAGCAGAGGGTGCCACCGCCCCTGCCGGCGCGTTGGTCGCTGTGTTGCAGCATCTGCCCGACCCTTCGGTCGTCTCGGTCGCCGAGGAGCGACTGATCGAACCGACGCAGGTGGATGCATCAACACCCAGGCGTTCGATCCTGGTGCCGGGTCGCATCGTCGGCGTTGATGTGTCCGGTGGTGGCCCGCAACTGATGATCCCCTTCGTCGCCGCAGGTGACGGGCGGGCGCTGACAGCAGGTGATGACGGCGGGGCGACCGCCGTGCTCGAACGCAACTTTGCCGACTTCTACGACCTGCCGGCAGGCACCACCGTGCGGCTCAGCGGCGACCAATCGGTCACCGCAGTGGGTCTCGGCCTCGCCCCGGAGTACTTCTTCGTCACCACCG
Organism: uncultured Acidimicrobiaceae bacterium; assembly: GCA_903919215.1. Lineage (GTDB taxonomy): Bacteria > Actinomycetota > Acidimicrobiia > Acidimicrobiales > Ilumatobacteraceae > UBA668. Next base: position 4,577 of record CAIXHI010000381.1, on the reverse strand, counting down.
AGGACGGCGGCTTCTTCGCTCAGGCGAACTTCGCGGCGGTGTTCGTACCGCTGGCGACGGCCCAGCGGTTGACCTGGTTGGACGGCAAGGTCAACGACCTGGTGCTGAACGTTCGTGCCGACGTACCAGTAGCCGAAGTGAAGGCCCAGGTGACTGCAGCATTCGCCGCTGCGGACCTGGGCCTCGGCGAGACGGTGATGACCGCCCGAGACGACACGACCTATCGACTGCTCTACGACGACATCGACGGCGACCAGAAGGTCAACAACGTTTTCGCGATGCTGATCCTGGCGGGTGCTGCGTTCGGAGCGTTCAACCTCGCCAGCAGGATGGTGGAGGCACAGCGACGCGAGATCGGGATTGCGATGGCCCTCGGCTCTTCGAGGCGCCAACTCGCACTGCGACCGATGCTTGTGGGTGTCCAGATCGCGCTCGCCGGCGTCGTACTCGGAATGGGCGTCGGCTTGCTGGCCATCTGGGCCTTGCGCCCGGTGTATATGACGACGTTGCCGATGCCTGTGTGGCACACCGGATTCCAATGGGCTGTGTTCGCACGTGGCGCCGCACTCGGGTTCGTCCTGCCGCTGGTGGCGACTGCGTGGCCTGTCGTGCGGGCGGTGCGCATGTCGCCGGTCGATGCGATCACCACCACTCATCGCACGGCGCGTGGCGGCCTGGCACCGCTGTTGCGTCGGTTGCCGTGGCCGCGCAGTGCGTTCCGACGTATGCCGATCGCGAATGTCCTGCGTACTCCACGGCGCACGTTGTTGACGTCGCTGGGAATCGGCGCGGCAGTTGCCACGTTGGTGGCGGTGCTGGGAATGCTCGACTCGTTCTACGGCACGGTCGATGCGAACGACCGCGAGGTGCTCGCCGACCATCCGGATCGGGTCGCCGTCGCGCTCGACGGTTTCGTCAAGGTGGACAGCGATCAGTTCGCAGCGCTCACTTCCTCGCCGACGGTCGGGGCGATCGAACCGGTGTTGCGCGTGGGTGGCCATGTCCGAGCTGTCGGGCAGCCGATGACGAGCGGCTTCGATGTGATCGTCGAGGCGATCGACATGACCAGCGAGGTCTGGACACCAACCATCGCAGCGGGCAACAGCGACCACGGGATCGTGATCTCGCGCACCGCCGCGGATGACTTGCATCTGTCGGTGGGCGACTCGGTGATCCTCACGCATCCGGCCCTGTCGGCGACCGGGATCGCGATGGTCGACACAGTGGTTCCGATCGCCGGGGTGCATCCCAGCCCGTACCGCTTCGGGGTGTATCTCGACCGTTCGCAGTTGTCGGTGTTCGGTGCCGATGGTCTGGCCAACGCCGCGTACCTGCTGCCGTCGGTGGGCACGACCCCCGACGATGTGCAGCGCGCATTGTTCGCGCTGCCTGGCGTGGCCTCGGTGCAACCGGTGTCAATGTCGAGCACCGTGTTGCGCAACTCGATGGACAGCTTCACCTCCGTGTTCCGCGTGCTGGAAGGCTTCATCCTCCTGCTGGCGCTGCTGATCGCCTACAACGCCACGAGCATCAACGCCGACGAACGGGCTCGCGAACGAGCCACGCTGTTCGCGTTCGGTCTGCCGGTTCGCCGAGTCATGGCGATCGAGATCGTCGAGGGTCTGATCTACGGGCTGCTCGGTACAGCGATCGGGATCGGGCTCGGCGCAGTGGTCGTCAACTGGGTGGCGTCGAGTGTGATCTCGACGACGATGCCCGAGTTGGGTATGAAGGTGATCATCTCGGGCACCACCATCCTCACGGCGGTGCTGCTCGGCGTGGTTGCTGTCGCCGTCGCCCCACTGCTGACATTGCGACGTATGCGGCGGATGAACGTCCCCGGCACATTGAGGATCGTGGAATGAGTACACAACAGATTGAGTACGGTGGCAGGGTGAATGGGGTGGCGGTGCACCAGGAGATCGAGCGCAAGCTCGACGTACCGGCGCGGTTCCGACTGCCCGAACTGCCGCACGCGACGGCACTCCCCCACCTGGTGCTGACGGCCACGTACTACGACACGGACGACCTGCGCCTGGCCCGACACCGCATCACCATGCGCCGACGCACCGGCGGTGGCGACGATGGCTGGCACCTCAAGTTGCCCGGCACCGACGACGCCACGCGCGACGAACTACACCTACCGCTCGACACACCGGGCGAACCACCGCAGGCGTTCGTGAACATGGTGCAGGGCATCACCCGCGGTGCACCACTGGCGCCGGTGGCCACGTTGCGGAACCAGCGTCGGCCTGTTGCACTGCTCGACGTTGATGGCACACCGCTGGCAGAACTGACTGACGACCATGTCTCGGTCCTCGTCGACGGAAAGGTGCGATCGCGTTTTCGCGAGATCGAAGTCGAGGCAGCGGCGGGCCGCATCGCGAGCGATCTCGACTCGATCGTGGACACGCTGATCGCTGCCGGGGCGAAGCAGGCCAGCTTCGCATCGAAGGCTGTTCGCGCGCTCGGGCCACGTGCCACGGAACTGCCCGATGTCGGCCTGCCACCCATCGTCGGCGCTGACGACCCTGCGGCTGATGCGCTGCACGCGCACATCATGCGCCAGGTGGCCATCATCCAATGGCAAGACCTGTGTATCCGCCGCGGCCTACCCGACGCCGTACATCAGATGCGAGTGGCGCTCCGGCGTCTGCGGAGTGCGCTGAAGGTGTTCGAGTGTCTGTTCGTCCACGAATGGGCTGAGCCACTGCGCGACGAGATGGGCGTAGTTGCCGAGGAGTTGGGGGTTGCCCGCGACACTGAGGTGCTGGAGGCGCGCCTGCTGGATGCCGTGGGCGCGATGCGCAAGGTGACCCCTGCCGACCGTCAGGCCGCCGAGCGCGAGGTGCGTACCGCAATGTCGCGTTCGGCCGCACGCGGCCGTACCCGCGCCGCGGCCGCATTGGACTCACCTCGTTACACAGCGCTGCTTGATGCGCTGGTTGAGGCCGCCCACTCGCCGCACTTCACCGCTGCCGCCGACGCGTCGTGCCGCGAGGTGCTGCTACCACTGGTGCGCGACGCGTGGAACGATCTGGCCGACGACGTGAACGCATTGCACCGCAAGGGTGCCGACGAGCCATGGCACCGAGCGCGCATTCGGGCCAAGCGCGTGCGCTACGCCGTCGACGTGTTGGTGCCGGTGTTCGGCAAGCCGGCCACGAAGTTCGAGCTTCGGCTGAGCACCATCACCGAGTTGCTCGGTCAACACCAGGATGCGTCCATTGCGAGTGTCCAGGCCCACACCATCGCCACACACCCCAAGTCAGCCGGTGCGGCGGGGTTCGTACTTGGCCGCCTCCACGCCGCAATGCGGGCGGAAGTGCGTCAGGTCCGTCGCGATTTTCTCGACACCTGGCCAAAGGTCGCAGATCCTCGCCTTCGCCGGTGGTTGCGCAAGCAGGAAAGTCGGTAGGCTCTCCCACCTTCGCGGGTGTAGCTCAATGGCTAGAGTCCCAGCCTTCCAAGCTGGCTATGCGGGTTCGATTCCCGTCACCCGCTCCAGCGGCGAAGCCGCCTCAAGCGGGCGCACGGAATCGGGAGGAGCGAGCACCCAGCTGCCGCCCCCCGGTCCCGCGGCGAAGCCGCCCCAAGCGGCACGAAGCAGCCCACGCGAGCGACGGATCCCGTCGCCCGCTCCAGCTTCCACCGCAGGTCAGGGCATGTTTCTGGCGGTGCGGATGAACTCCGAAAAGGCCTCCTAGGGCCGCTCTAACACAGGCGTGACACAGCGCGACTGTCACGCACCCTTGATGACACGCAATGTCGGCGTTGTCGCGTCCTTCGCTCCAGTGAGCATCGCGTCCATGCGGCGAGCGATCTCGACGTCGCGTTCGGCCGTCGCGTGTTGGTAGCGCAGAGCTGCCGCTGGCGACGAGTGCCCGAGGCGCAGCATCAGCTCACGCGTGCTCGCACCGGCCGACGACGCCAGCACCGAGGCGAAGTGCCGCAGGTCGTGAAGGTGTAGATCGGCACGGCCTGCCGCGGTGCGTGCCGCGTTCCACTTCGGCGCGAAGTTCGACCGACGCAACGGCGCACCCTTCGCTCCAGTGAACACGAGCGCCTCGGCATCAGCGCCGACGTACTTGTCGAGATGCGCCTTCACCTCGACGGCGAGCACCGGAGGAAGCGACACCGACCGAACACCCGCGGCCGACTTCGGAGGCCCTTCGATCACGTCGCCGTCCAGTTCCACGAACGATCGCGAGATGTGCACCATCCGCTCGCCCTCATCGAAGTCACCACGACGCAGGGCGATCACCTCGCCCCAGCGGAGGCCACCGAACGCCACCATCAGCACCAGGGCGCGGAACCGCTTGTCGACCGACGCCGCAAGTGTCCACACCTCGTCACCGGTAGGGATCGGCCGCTCAGGCGAACGCTCGACGCCTGCGTTCTTCACGCGACAAGGATTCGCACCAACGCCGCCCCACATTGCGATTCTCTCTCTCTGAGGTCAGGCGTCGCCAATAAGCGCTCTGGCCAGGTGTTTCTTTCCCAGCGATCTTTCGCCCCTGTACCGCAGCCCACTCTCCACTATTCACCGAGACCCCGGGGGATGCTCGCCCTCGGAG
>CAIXHI010000380.1 GCA_903919215.1 uncultured Acidimicrobiaceae bacterium | reverse complement strand
CCCACTCGGGTAGCGCCGGCGGTCGCCACCCACTCGGGCCGGCGGCGACGCACTCGCACTGCACGCCTGACACGACTGCGACCACACCTGGCCCCTAGCGTTCACGACATGCCGACGCTCGCCAGCGACCTCGACCTGCCGATGATGACGATGGACGACGGGTCGCGCGCCCGCCGGTTCACCGAGCGAATGAACCTGCCAGACGATGTGTGGCTGGTGCGCAACCTCGTGGGCTACAGCGTGTGGCACTACGACGACGCCACCGCGATCCTGCGCGACAAGCGGTGGCACAACGCCGCCGGACGCATCGCTGAAATCATGGGCGTCACCAACGAACAGTTCCTCGGCCGCCAGCGCGAGAGCATCCTCAGCGCCGAGGGCGACACCCACCTCCGACTGCGCCGCTTGGTGGCACCCGCATTCTCACCCCGCCAGGCCGACCGGTTGCGACCGTTCATGCGTGAGGTGATGAACGATCTCGTCGACCGGGTCGCGTCGAACGGTCGGGCCGACATCGCCACCGACCTGTGCGAGCCCTATCCGATCCCGATCATCTGCGAACTGCTCGGCGCACCCAAGAGCGACTGGCAGCTGTTCAGCCGTCTGGCCAACGACATCCTCGAGATCTTCTCGCTCGACATGGCGAACAAACTCGACCTGATCATGCGCAGTCAGCAGGAACTGGACGACTACACGACGCAACTCATCGCCGACCGCCGTGACAAGCCGGCCGACGACCTGTTGACCGACCTGATCGCAGCCGAGGAGGAAGGCGACCGACTGACCAACGACGAGTTGGTGATGATGGTGAACGCCGTGATCGTCGGCGGCACTGACACGACACGCAACCAGCTGGGCTGTGCGCTCTCGCTGTTCGCCGAACACCCTGAGCAGTGGCAACTGCTGGCGGAGCGTCCCGATCTCGCGCCGAAAGCCGTCGAGGAGACCTTGCGCTACTTCGGCGCGGTGCGCGGCACGATGCGGTACGCGAGCACCGACATCGTCTACCGCGATGTGTTGTTCCCGGCGGGCACGTTCGTCGGCATCGGCATCGCCGAGTCGAACAAGGACGCATCAGTGTTCAGCGACCCGGACACGTTCGATATCACCGCACATCACGGCGACCAACCGCACCTCACGTTCGGATCAGGGATCCACTATTGCCTCGGCCAGGCACTCGCCCGCGCCGAACTGCAAGAAGCACTCCCGCTCCTCGCGCAGCGGATGCCGAACCTGCGCCGCGACGGCGAGATCACGTGGAAACCCGAGGGTGTGGGCATCTTCGGCCCCGCCCACTTCCCGGTCACCTTCGACGCCGGCCACTGACCGGCCGTCGCGTCCTCGGCCATCGTGCGGCGGACCAAGCGGTTCAGCTGAACCGCCCACATCGGCAGGAACGGATCGATGAGAGGAGGGCGGGTTGACGATCCCGCTCAGCGACAACTGCTGTTGTCGATTTGCCTACCGGAAGACCCGCAGCAGATCTGAGCGGTACGTGTCGTCGTACGACAGACTTCTCGCGTGTCGATCCACCTCGCACGACCATCGGCCGCTGGGAGTCGTTCACGGTCGTGCGCGCCGAGCTTCGGCGTTGAGATGTGGCCGTACAACATCTCATCGCCAACATTCGCAGAGGCCGAGCCGAGCTACTTCGGGTCTCTCCACATCAACCAGGCGGGCGGACCGTTTCGGCCAGGGAGGCGCGTCTCGGCACGCACTTGGAACCCGTGACGCCCGTAGAACGCGAGGTTCTTCTCCTTCGAGTTCTCCAGGTACACCCCCACGCCCTCGCGGTCGGCGCGCTCGACGATTGGCTCGAGCAGCGCCATTCCCAACCCCTTGCGTTGGTGGTCGGGGTGCACGCCGATGAACTCGAGGTAGTAGTGCGGCTCGGTGGGATGCATCCCCTCCAGCGTCGTGAGCACCTTGAGGTTCGCCAGGAATCGGCGCCCGTACATCCGCATGAACCGAGGCGACCAGCGCAGGATCGTGGCCACCGGAATCTTCCACTCGCCGGGCGGTGACCACAGCGCCGCGGCCTCCCCACCGGCGGTGACGTAGACGTGTTCATGCGCCAACTGGATCCGGGTGAACGCCTCGAAGAATGCCAGGGATCGCTCGGGTGGCACATGGGCCAGACCGGTGAGGTGTTGCTTCACGGGATCGTCGACGAACGCGGCAGCGAGGGTGCGAGCGATCTGTGACACGTCAGCACGGGTCGCCGGGCGAATCGGTTCGGGCATACGGTGCACCATATGGCACGTGACATTCGGTTGGGTTACAACAGCGGCTACTGGGGCAGCGGACCACCTGCGGGCGTCACCGAGGCGATCCTGGAGGCGGAGCGCCTTGGCTTCGACTCGATGTGGACAGCCGAGGCATACGGCAGCGACGCACTCACCCCGTTGGCGTGGTGGGGGTCGCAGACGTCGACGATCCGCCTCGGAACCGGCATCGTGCAGATGAGCGCTCGCACGCCTGCAGCAACCGCGATGGCGGCGATGACGCTGGATCATCTCTCCGACGGCCGATTCATCCTCGGCCTCGGCGCCAGCGGCCCGCAGGTGGTGGAGGGCTGGTACGGGCAGGAGTACCCGAAGCCACTGGCCCGCACGCGTGAGTACGTGCAGATCGTGCGCGACATCGTGCGCCGCGAGACACCCATCGACTTCCACGGCGACTTCTTCGACATGCCGAACAAGAGCGGCACCGGCCTGGGTAAGCCGCTGAAGAGCACGATCCACCCGCGGCGCAAGGAGATCCCGATCTTCCTCGGCGCCGAGGGCCCGAAGAACGTCGCGCTCGCCGGTGAGATCTGCGACGGTTGGCTGCCCCTGTTCTTCAGCCCGAAGGACGACGCCTTCTACCGGGCGCGCTTGGCCGAGGGATTTGCCAAGTCGGGCGACCCGACCAAGGCCGACCGCTTCGAGGTGGCCAGCACCGTGTACATCATCCCCGGCGACGACCCCGAGGCCTGCGCCGACTGGGTGCGCCCGTTCCTCGCGCTGTACGCCGGCGGCATGGGTGCCCGTGGCGCCAACTTCCACTTCGAGGTCTTCGCTCGCATGGGCTGGGAAGACGTCGCGCTCAAGGTGCAAGACCTGTATCTCGCCGGCAAGAAGCAGGAGGCCGCTGCGGCCATTCCACTGGCCATGGTGGAGGACGTTGCGCTCGTCGGCCCGCCCGACAAGATCAAGGCCGAGTTGGAGCAGTGGAAGGAGACGTGCATCACCACGTTCCTTGTCGGCGGCCCCAAGGAAGTGCTCGCCGGCTACGCCGAGTTGATCCTGGGCTGATCTGCGGCTGATCCTCGGCTGATCCACCCTGTCCGTGTCCCACACGGCCAGCGAACTGCCGTGGTCGGTGTGTGACACGAAGGCTGGGGTGAGACGTCACTTCTTGCGCAGGCGCTCCAGGTAGGCCCGTGCGCTCGCACGGCCCTCGGCATCGCTCAGGCCGGCGAACAGACCGTCAGCGTCACTCCACGAGCGGCCGGTACCGACCATCGACTCGGTCACCGCGTTCACGTGCGCTTTGGTCTCCAACAGCGCCAGCTTCGGCTTGGCCAACAGCACCTGTACCAGCGATTCGACCTCCGTATCGAGTGCAGCTTCCGGCACGACCCGGTTGAGGAACCCGGCCGCCTTGGCCTCGGCCGCGTCGAACGGGCGACACGTCATCACCAGTTCCTTCGTCAGCGCCGGACCCAACTCACGCACGAGGCGCGGGATGCCACCCCACGCCAGCGGGATGCCCAGATCGACCTCAGGGATCGAGAACCGGGCGGTGTCAGCAGCGATGCGCAGGTCGCAGCCCGATGCCACCACCAAGCCACCACCCACACACCAACCGTGAATGCGCGCGACGGTGACGGCACGCATCTCGTCGAGCGCCCGGGCCATACGCCAACCCACCTG
>CAIXHI010000379.1 GCA_903919215.1 uncultured Acidimicrobiaceae bacterium | reverse complement strand
TACGATCGCGTCGTCGATCGACAGCGAGGTCCCAGCGGCGTGCTGGACCGTGCCGTCGGTGGAGTAGCCGATGCCGGTGATCGTGTACCTGTCCGTGGCGTCGAGGACCTCGACGGCGGTCATCTGGTTCATCGTCAGCGTGCCGGTCTTGTCCGTGCAGATGAATGTGGTCGAGCCCAGCGTCTCGACGGCCTCCAGCGTGCGTACCAGCACATTGCGCTTGGCCATCTGCTCCGCACCCCACGCCAGTGCGAGCGTCACCGTCGGCAGCAGCGCTTCGGGCACCAGTGCCACCGTGACGCCGATGGCAAACACGAAGCCGTCCTTGGCGCTGTTCCCCAGCAGCATCGACACGCCGAAGAACAACCCGCCCAATCCGAGAGCCATGAACGCCACCATGCGCACCACGACAGCGAGACCGAGCGTCAGCGGAGTCTTCGGCTTCGCCGTGGCGGTGGTGAGTTGCGCGATCGCCGCCAACCGCGATGCAGCGCCAACCGCCATCACCACTGCCTCAGCAGTTCCTTCCACCACGAACGTGCCGGCGTGCATCGTGTCGCCGACCGTGATCGTCGTCGGCGTGCTCTCCCCCGTCAGCAACGAGGTGTCCAGCAGCAACCCGTTGGCCAGCATCGTCTCCGCATCCGCGGGTATCCGATCTCCGCCTTCGACCAACAACCGATCACCCAACACCACGTCTGCTGCGTCGACGGTCTGTGCGCGACCATCACGACGTACGGTCACGCGGGTCGGCAACAGCGCTCGCAAACGCTCAGCGGCTTTGTCGGCGCGATTCTCCTGCACGAAGGAGAACACGGCGTTGATCAGAATCACGCCGAAGATCGCGATACCCAACTGGGGCATGCCGCCGATCACAGCCAACACACCAGCAACCCACAGCATCAGCGCGAAGAAGTGCACCAGTTCGCCGACGAACCGACGCAAGAGCGACGGCCTCCCCACCGTGGGCAGCAGGTTCGGTCCGTCCCGTTCGCGACGCAGCGTCGCTTCCACCGAGCTCAGGCCGTTGTCCATCTCTTGAGTGCACCACGGATTCGCTGCCGGGGAAAGGGCACACGGTCCTCCCCACCCCCGCCACTTGTCCCGCTTCGTGTCCCACTTTGGCCACGGCGCTCCGTGGCCGATGTGGGACACGAAGGCCTGGGTGGGGGGCCTGGGTGGGGGACGTGGGTGGGGGGTGCTTGCCTGGAGGCCTCGAATGTGGGAGGTTGACAGACATGTCAACTGGGGGCAACGGAAGGCTGACGGGGCGCGTCGCGATCGTCACCGGCGCGGGTCGAGGGATCGGTCGCGCCATCGCATTGGAGTACGCCCGCGAGGGTGCGAAGGTCATGGTTGCTTCGCGATCACGGGGCACGGTCGAGCAAGTCGTCGACGAGATCCTGAACTCCGGCGGCACGGCACTGGGCATCACCTGCGACGTGAGCTCGCGACAAGAAGTCGACGCAATGGTCGCCAAGACGATCGAGCACTTCGGCGCAGTCAACATCTTGGTGAACAACGCGCAGGGATTCGGCACGGCCGAGAAGCCCGAGGCGTCACCCGGCTTCATCCCGCTGGAATCGTTCCCCGACGACACCTGGGATTACACGTTCCAGACCGGCCTCAAGGGCACGCTGTACGGGATGCAGGCCGTGTTCCCGCACATGCGCGAACACGGTGGCAAGATCATCAACTTCGGCAGCGGAAACGGTGTCACCGCGATGAAGGGCACGGCTGCGTACAACGCCAACAAGGAGGGCATTCGCGCGCTCACCCGCACGGGCGCCAACGAATGGGGCCGTTACAGCATCTACGTCAACTGCCTGGTGCCCACGATTGTCACCGATTCGGCGAAGGCGTACTTCAATGCTCGCCCGGGGAGCGAAACGAAGTTGGCGGGCACGATTCCGCTGAAGCGCTGGGGCGAGGTCGACCGCGACATCGGCCCGGTTGCCGTGTTCCTCGGCTGCCCCGACTCCGATTTCATCACCGGCCAGACGTTGCACGTCGACGGTGGCCAGATCCTGCACGCCTGAGACGACGAGGAACCACAGATGAACACCGGACTGGCCGGCAAGGCCGTCATCATCACCGGCGCAGGTTCCGGCATTGGCCGTGCCAGCGCGCAACACTTCGCTCGCGAGGGTGCCCTCGTAGCCGTAGCCGATGTCCGTCTGCACAAGGCGCAGCAGACCGTCGATCTGTTGGCCGCCGAAGGTCACCGCTCGATTGCGATCGAAGTCGATGTGTCGGAACCAGCCCAGGTCGAGCGGATGGTGAACGACACCATCGCCGCCTTCGGGCGACTCGACGTGCTGTTCAACAACGCGGCCACGGTGCGCGTCGGCAACGCGGTCGAACTCACGGTCGACGATTGGGACATCGTCTGGCGCACCAACGTCTCGTCGGTGTTCCTCGGCGCCAAGTACGCCGTGCCGCACATGCCTGCGGGCAGCAGCATCATCTCCACCGCATCGCTGTCCGGCCTCGCCGCCGACGCCGGGCTGATCTCCTACAACGCCACCAAGGCCGCCGTGATCAACCTCACGCGCACGATGGCGGTCGACTTCGGGCCGTTGGGTATTCGCGTCAACTGCATCTGCCCCGGCGTCACCATGACCCCGGCGATGAAGGGTTTCATGTCCGACGATCGGCTGCGCGAGCTCGTCCTGGCCGCCACCCCCTCGGCCCGTCTGGGCGAACCCGAGGACATCGCCAAGGCCGCCGTCTGGTTGGCCAGCGATCAGGCGGCGTTCGTCAACGGTCAGCCGATCGTGGTCGACGGTGGTCTCACCATCCAGAACGGGTTCTCACTCATGCAACAGGCGCGCGGTCTTGACCCGCAGTGACGGTCTCGACCCCCGGTAACAAGCTGACGTGCGGCCCTGTCCGTGGCACAGCAACCGCGGTACCGTCAGGTGCGCGGCACGAACTCGCCGCACGTGATGGGAGCAGTGCCATGAACGCTCAGAAGAAGATCCTGGTCGGTATCGATGGTTCGGACAACTCGCTACGCGCATTGCGGTGGGCACTGGCCGAGGCCCGTATGCGCGGCGACGCGGTCGAGCTCGTTCACGGTTGGCACTTCCCCTACGTCGCCGATCCGACCGGCATGGTGCCCTACCCCGGCACGGCGCTCGAAGACTGCGGCCAGGCCATCGTCGCCGATGCGCTGAAAGCGGTCGCCGCCGAAGCCGAAGGGATCGCCATCAGCACCCGTATCGAGCAGGGTGCCGGGGCCAGTCCCCTCATCGAGGCCAGTCGCGGGGCCGACCTCCTGGTGATCGGTCGCCGCGGTCACGGTGGGTTTCTCACGTTGGTGATGGGCTCGGTGGCACAGCAGGTCGCTGCCCATGCACACTGCCCCGTGGTGGTCGTCGGCCCCGACTAAGCGTCAGTCGGCGGGCGTCGCAGCAGCAGCCGACGCCACCGTGGGCGACAGTGCCGCCGAGTACGGCAACCATGTACCCGCAGAGAAGTCGTACAACTTGCACGTCTTGGTGGTGCGCAGGTAGTCGCGGCTACGGAACTTCGCTGTACGCACGACACCCGGATAGGCCTCAGAGATCGCCTTGGCAGCCGCCGGGAGTTGATGGAACGGCAGGCGCTGATCAACGTGGTGTGGAACGTGCACCATGATGTTGTGCATCCACAGGAAGTTGATCACCGGGTTGATGTGCAAGATGGTGGTCGACTCCATCTGCCCGCGGAACTGAGTCCATTCCTTACGGTCCCACCAGCGGATCTCTGGTGCCACGTGGTGGACGTAGACGGCCCAGCCGATCACGTGGATGAACAACATGAACGGAATGATGAACAGCTTGAACGGCATCCAGATCGCGGCGCCGAGGCCGCCCGTGAGCGCGCCGAGCACGACCGAACCGGCGATACATGCACCGGCCACCGAACCAACCCAGATCTTGTCGCGCTGAATGTCGTCGTGGCGCTTGCCGGGGGCGCTGAACTTCCACATCTTGTTCCACCACACCTCGCGCAAGAAGTAGGCACCGGAACCGAAACACGACCATTCGAGGCGGTGCTGCAGACGGGCCAAGCGGCCCAGTTCGCGGTACTGCTCGACCGTGAGCGGATGCCACACGAAGTCGAAACCCTGGCGGGTGGTGTAGCCGTGATGCACGCGGTTGTGGCCGAGATCCCACGCAGCTTCGGCGTGCAGCGCGGGCACCATCGCGGCACGGGCGGCGAGACGGTTGGCGCGACGCGAGTCGAACAATGCCTGATGCGACGCGTCATGCCCCAACACGAACAGACCAGCAGCACCGAGACCGGCGAGCGGCCACAGAAACAACAGCGACCACCACTGATCGATGAACACGAGTGCGGTCAACGGCACCAGGTAGAGCAGCGCACCTTGCAGCAGCGCTGCGGCGGCCCGCAGTGGCGAGCGGCGGTAGCAGGCCTCGGGAATGTGGGCCCGCACATCGTTCAACGAGTGGGTGCGAGGGCGGGGCTGCGCAGGTGCATCGATGCTCATCGGTGTTTAGTGTACACAACCGACCTACCGGTAGGTAGGCAGGGTCTGGCATACTTCCTTCCGGCCCGATACTGCCCCTGACCTGCGGGTATCCGACAGACCGCAGCGATGACAGGCTTACCGAGTCGGCCGTTCCCACACTGCGTCGGGCCGGAACAGGGTACGTAGATCCTCTTTACGCACCTTGTTGGTCGCGGTCCGTGGCAGCTGATCGACGACTGTCAGATACCGCGGCAGCATGTAGCGCGGCAGCACCTCACTCAACCGTGCGTACAGCGCGGCGGGGTCGATGACCGCACCGGTTCTCGGGATCACGGCGAGCAGGATCTCCTGACCAGCGACGGGATCTGGCACACCCACTGCAGCACACTCGCCCACCTGTGGGTCATCACAGATCGCGGCTTCCAACGCAGTGGAGGAGATGTTCTCGCCGAGACGACGGATCGTGTCCTTGATGCGATCGACGAACTCGAACGAACCGTCCGGGAGTCGGCGCATCGCGTCACCAGTGTGGTACCACCCGTCGACGATGGCGCTCGCCGTGAGGTCGTCACGCCCCAGATATCCCAGCGTGATGAGCGTCCGCACCGGTGGGTGGATCCACAACTCTCCCGCCTCGCCGTCGGCAACGTCGCAGCCGTCCTCGCCGACCAGACGGGCGTCGTAGCCGCGTCGCAGGAATCCGCACGTGCGGCCGCCGTCGCTCGGAAACTCGCGACAGACGATCGGGAAACCAGCCTCGGTGCTGCCATAGGCCTCCACCATGTGCACTGCGTACCGGGCGGCGAAGCGGTTTGCCAGCGCACGACTGCCACCGGTGAACGCCACCCGCAGTGGGTTGTCGGCATCGTCATCGCGCTCGGGTGCGGCGAGGATCAACCCGGTGTTCACCGTGGCACTGGTGCACCCAAAGCGGCGGACGTCACTCCAGAACTCGGAGACCGATGTCTTCTCGCGCAGCACGATGCGGCCGCCGACATCGCTCATCGCCGGGAATGGTGAACGGGCGGTGACGTGGAACATCGGATGGCTCGTGTACACGGCGTCCGCCTCACTGAACCACGAGCGAGGGATGCGACCGATCGTGGACGTGATCTGCGCCCAACTGATCACCACACCCTTCGACGGACCGGTGGTG
>CAIXHI010000378.1 GCA_903919215.1 uncultured Acidimicrobiaceae bacterium | reverse complement strand
GCTGAGCGCCCGGCCGGACGCGGTGTAGTCGGCATAGGTGATGCGCCGTGGGCCGTATGGTCCGACGATCACCTGGTCGTCGCCGATGACCGACTCGCGGATGTGACGCAGCAGCGGCGTGTCGTCGCCGCGCTCGGAGGTGTCGGTCACGCGCCCGAATCTACTGCTGTTCCCAGCGACTCCAGGCGAAGTGTGGGTGCGCCTTCGGCCTCGGCGATGGCGAGGTCGATCACGGCCACGAAGCGCCACTCGCCGTCGTTCTCGGGGTCGGCGAGTTGCTGGGTGACGACCCAGCGGTCGGGGTGTGCTGCGAGCGTGAAGTACTGCGTGGCGCGAGCGGCTGAGTCGATGCCGATGCGGTCGTACTCGGCCCAGTAGGGCGCCATGGCATCGCGCAGTTGTTGCTCCGTCCAGCCGCTGCGTTCGGCGAGCGCAGCGTGGTTGCGGGCGTTCAGCAACTCCACCCACCCGAAGGCCGCGGTGCGCACGGCGGTGCGCCACGCGGTGGGTGGCCAGACGCGGGCGGCAGCGGGGGAGTCGGGGGCGATGTGCTCGTGCACAGGGTTACCGGCGAGGCGGGCCCACTCGTCGAGCAACGTTGCATCGGTCGCGCGAATGAGGGCGCCGAGCCACTCGACCACATCCTCCAGATCGTCGGTGTACACATCGTCGGGTAGTGAGCGGTCGAGTGTGCGCCAGGCATCGGTGAGATAGCGCAGTACGAGACCTTCGCTGCGTTCCAGGCGGTAGCGGCGCACGAAGGTGGAGAAGCTGTCGCCGCCTTCCAACATCTCGCGCAGGATCGATTTGGGCGAGGGTTGTTCGGCGACCCACGGGTGGTGCGTGCGGTACTCGGTGAAGCAGGCGTCGAGCAGCTCCGCCAGCGGCTTGGGCCACGTGATGCCCTCCAGACGGGCCATCCGTTCGTCGTACGGCACGTACTCGGCTTTCATCTGCGCGACGAGGGCACCCTTGGCGGCGTTCTCTTGTGCGAACAACACCTGGCGCGGATCATCGAGCACGGCTTCGACGATGCTGACTGCGTCGACCACGAACGCCGGGTCGGCATGGTCCAGCGTTGCCAGCACCTCGATCGCGAAGGGCATCAACGGAGCGGAGAAGCGCAGTGCTGAGCGCTCATCGCCGCCCTCGTCGATCAGCGAGCCGACGCGCACGCCCATGCACTTGCCGTTGGCATCACGCAGTCGGGCGGCCACGCCTGCCGCTTCGAGGCTGCGGTACACGGCGATCGCTCGCTTCTTGTGCTGCCGTTTGCGTTGCTCGCTGTCGTGGTTCGTGCGCAGCAGATGCTTGAGTGCGTTCGGCCCGTCGGGTCGTGACAGCACAGTGGCGACGAGGTCGGCGGTGACCTTGAAGCGCGATACCAGCGGCTCGGGGCGAGCGGCGATCAGACGATGCATGGTGGCTTCGTCGTAGTGCACGAAACCTTCCGGCGCTTTGGCCTTGGTGGCTTTGCGACGGGCTTTGGGATCGTCACCGGCCTTGTTGAGCGCACGCGTGTTCTCGATCACGTGGTCGGGTGCCTGCACCCACACATGGCCGTCGGGGTCGAATCCGGGGCGACCGGCGCGGCCTGACAGTTGGTGAAACTCGCGGACGGTGAACACGCGCACCCGCTTGCCGTCGAACTTCGTGAGCGCCGTCATCAGCACGGTGCGGATCGGGATGTTCACGCCGACGCCGAGCGTGTCGGTGCCGCAGATCACCGGCAGCAGACCCTCGCCGGCGAGGCGCTCGACGAGTCGTCGGTACTTGGGCAGCATGCCGGCATGGTGCACACCGACACCGTTGCGGATGAGACGATCGAGCGTCTCGCCGAACCCACGGCCCATCTTGGTGCCCTTCATCGCCGCGGCAATCGCCTCGCGCTGGGCGCGAGTGGTGACGGTGAGGCTCACCAACCCCTGGGCTCGCTCGATCGCCGAGGCCTGGTTGGCATGCACGACGTACACCGGGCTGAGACCCTCCTTCACCGCATCGAGCACCGTGTCGGCCACCGAGGTGAGCCGCCATGCGTGGTACAGCGGTGTCGGGCGATGCACCGACGTGACCTCGCTGACCGGTCGACCGCTGCGCTCCTGCAGGTCGGTGGTGATGGCGGTCATGTCGCCGAGCGTC
>CAIXHI010000377.1 GCA_903919215.1 uncultured Acidimicrobiaceae bacterium | reverse complement strand
TCGTGCACCAAGCGCTGAACAGACCGCCCGCGAGCGGCATGATGTCGTTGCGCGAGAGCTTCCCGAGCGAGCGGCGCTCGGCCAGTGCCGCCAACGGCTCGGGGCGTGGCGGGAGCACCGTACGCGGGGCAGTGTTGCCGGACGGCGTGTTGCCGGACGGCGTGTTGCCGGACGGCGTGTGGCCGGACGGCGTGTCGTGCAGTAGGGGGGTCATGCGTCGCTACTCGCTCCGGAACGCGACCGCGCCACGAACCACGACGCGGTGAAGTTGACCACGAGGGTGACGGCGAACAGCACGAGGCCGGCGGCCATCAACGCCGAGAGGCCGAAGCCGGTGGCTTCGCCGTAGCGCAGGGCGATGAGGCTGGACACCGAGTTCCCTCCAGCCTCGAGGATGTGGAAGTTGATGTCGAAGCGCGGCGAGATGATCAACAGCACGGCGATCGTCTCGCCGAGCGCCCGACCGAGGCCGAGCATCGTGCCGCCGATGATGCCGCCGCGGCCGAACGGCAGGGCGACGACGCGGATCATGCCCCAGCGGGTGGAGCCGAGTGCGAACGCACCTTCACGCTCACCGATGGGTACCTGCGAGAACACCTCACGCATCACCACGCACTGAATGGGCATCACCATCATCGCCACGACGACACCGGCGATGAACGCAGACGCGGTGTAGACGGTGGAACTTGCGAGCGGGCTGTTCGGGTCGGCGCCGGTCACCTTGAAGATGGGGATCCAGCCGAGCCAGGTGTTGATGAAACGGGAGACGCCGATGATCTGGCCCTGCAGCAGGAACAGACCCCACAGCCCGTAGACCACACTGGGCACCGCGGCCATCAGATCGACGAGGGCGACGAGCGTGGCGCGCAGCCACTTCGGGCAGACCTCGGTGATGAACAGCGCAGTACCCATCGAGATCGGGAGGGCGATCGACACCGCCACAGCGGCGATGAGCACGGTGCCCAGCAGCACGGACGCGATACCGAACTTGCCGCGGTCGGGCTGCCAATCGGAGGTGGTGAGGAACGACAGACCAGTTGCCCTCAGCGCGTCGGTTGCCTCGTAGGCGAGGAACGCGCCGACGGCCACCATGATCGAGAGCACCAGGGCCCCGCTCATCGACGCGCCGCCGTAGAAGATGCGGTCGCCGCGATTACGCGCGGCCTTCACCTTGCGCGGCGCGTGATCTGCCGCGGCGATGTCCGGTGCGGCCGGAATGGTGGTGATGCCGGACATCGGTCACCCCATCCAGGCAAACATCACGGTGACGACGATCGCCGCCGCTAGCCCGATGAGCACCACGTCGAGGTGCTTGGCGTGTTGCCAGAACGACGGCTTCGGCTGCATCTGCGGCACCATTGCGTACCCAGGCATCACCATCGGCAGCGCGCTGCGCGCGCTCATGTGCTCCTCGAACTTTGCCGCGAACACCGTGGCGAACACCGTGGCGAAGGCCTCGGCGTCGAACCCCGCACTGTGCGTAACAGCGACCGCTGTGCTGGGTGATGGCGCAGTGTGCACCACCACTGCCAACGGTTCCGGCACGGCGGCGACCGGCACGGCGGCGATGAAGGGTGGTGCCGCCGCGATCGGGGGGGTCATCGCGGCGGCGATCTTGGCTGCCTCACCGTGGGCAGCAGCGACGAGCGC
>CAIXHI010000376.1 GCA_903919215.1 uncultured Acidimicrobiaceae bacterium | reverse complement strand
TCGTGACATCCTCCTCATACACCTCGCCGTTCTTACGGCGGTTGACCAGCGTTCCGTGCCAGGGTTTCCGATTCAACAGGTCGGCCCACAGCGCCGCGTAAAACGCCAGGTCGTGCTGGCCACTGCTGAAGATGCGCGGGTTCTGACCGAGTAGTTCGTCGAGTGAGTAGCCCGACACCGCAACCGCTGCGGGGTTGGCGTAGATGATGACTGACGCCAGATCGGTCACCACGATGGCCTCGGCCGCCTGGTCGATCGCCGTGGTGAGGAGTGCCTGTTGGGCCAACGACTGCGCAAGCTGCCCGGCGATGCGGAGCCGGTGGAGCCCGATACCCAACTTTGTCGCCACCTCGTCCAGCCCGGCGATGGCCTGCTCGTCGAAGGTATCCGCCTGATCGTCGTAGACCCAGAGCACACCGTCGATCTCTTCATCAACGGTCACCGGCACGCTGATCGACGAGCGAAACCCGTGCGGTTCAGCAGTGGCCGACTGCTGCGGGTCGCCCGCATCGGGCACGTCGGTTCGCTCGACATCGGCCGGCGAGCGGACATACCGGGCGAACTGATAGGGGCCATGCTCGACGACGGTGGTGCAGATGTCGCTGAGCAACTTGCCTTCATCTTCCGCTGCGGCGAACACGGCGTTCGCGGCCGCCAGCAGTCGGTAGCGCTGCTCGGACTCGGCCAACGCGGCGACCGCCGCATGGCGCTCCGTCACGTCACGCCATGTGTAGCTCAGGGCATCGCCGACCCTCACTGCGCGGATGTCGTAGCGACGCTCCGAGGCCAGAATCTCGTGCGAGTACGAGTAGTCGTCAAGCACCAACGGCTCGCCGGACTCGACAACCTCGCAGTACATCGCGAGCAGTCCCGCCCCGGCCTGCCCGGGCAGCAGGTCGAGTAACCGTGCACCGATCAGCTGTTCGCGTGTCATCCGGTTGTACACGCACGCCGCGGCGTTGGCGTCGGCATACACGAAGTCGACGATCTGGTCGTTCTCGTCGCGGATCGCTTCCATCAGCACGTGGGGATCGAGCAACGTATCGATCACCGCCCGCAGTTGCAGGTGGCTGGCATCCAGCCGCTCCTTGGCGACTTCTAGCTGCTGTTCGCCGCGAACCACCGCTTCCCGGGCGCGCAACACTCTGCTGCCGCCACCGGGTCGGGCGTCCTTCAACTCGTACATCACCGTGTCGGCCCGGCCCAACGCGTTCCAGAGATCCTCGCCAACCTCCCACTGGGTCAGGCCCACGGTCCAGATGGTGTCGTGCGCCGCCCGCATCCGCGCGATCACAGTGTCGGCGCCGGCGACGGTCGTGCGCGGTAACACGAGGGCGAACTCATCACCACCGATCCGACCCAGCAGGTCGCCGTCGCGTAGCACCTGCTGCCATTTTTGCGACACCTCAACCAGCAACATGTCGCCAGCGTGGTGGCCGTGAGCGTCGTTGTACGCCTTGAACCGGTCGATGTCGATCATGCCGACAGTGACTGGGCTGCGGCTACGCGCGGACACGGCGGCAACCGCCTGGAAGAGTTCGCTGAGCCCGTTGCGGTTGAGGGCACCGGTCAACGAATCACGTGTCGCTGCCGACCTCAGGTTCCCGACAAGGACCGACACCACACGAGCCACCACCACCAGGACGACCGCAGCGACGGCGAAGAAGAGCGGTGAGCCCGTTCGCGGGTTGAGCAACAAGGCGGTGCCATAGACCAGCAACGTCCAGATCACCATTGGCCACAGACGCTTCGGCGGCCGGTGGTATGCGGCAAACAACACGAGGAGTACGAGCGACAATGCCCCCAGCACTTGCCCGGCATCCTGAGGCCGCACCCCGACCACCAGACCCATGAGGGCAGCGGCAATCGCCAGGGAAAGATCAAGCCCCCGTTCGCTCATCCAGGTGCGCGCCGACCAGGTGAGCGCTGCCAACAGCACGAACGCAAGGCACATCGCTGCGTCGAACAGGCGGGGAGAACCCGCCGTTGTCGGAAACGCCACGAATCCAAGCCGGAACAGCGCGATGAGTAGTTCGAGTTTGGCCAATAACGCGAATTCGGGCGGCGTTCCCAGCGCGAGGTGAGGCGAAGGTGGCCGCGCACCCTTGCGGCGCGTCAACATCGCCAGACGTCGCACCGACACGGTTCCCATCACAGTCACCCAAATTCAGCAGATTCATGCGCTCGGCGGCGCACTCACCTGGCCCTAGTTGATCGCGGGGCGGCCCACTTCGACAGGGGCCAACGTCACAGCCACCTGGCTGGGCGTGCCGGTCGCGCGTCAGCTGCCGTGGGCCTGTACCAGCCGGGCGACGAGGACGAGCAGCACGAGCAGCGACAAACTCGTCTGGAGCATCATCGCAACCTTCACTCGGCGAGACACGACCGTCTCACTGGTGGGCCCGAAGGTTGCGTTGGTGTTGAACGAGATGAACGCGTAGTCGATCAGCTTTGGCCGCTGCAGATCCACGCCGCCTCGGCCGGGAAACACGAAGGCGCCGCCCGGCACGATGCCGTCGAGTAGCCAGTACCACCCCGTGAACACGGCAGCAATCGCGATGTAGGCCGCCCCTACGTCCGCAAGCCCCCACAGGTACTCGTCGTGGCGTACGCGTGCGGTGACGACGAGGGCCGCCACCGCAGCAATGGTTTGGACGGTCGCCACGATCAAGTACAGGATCAGAGCACGGTGCCGCAGGTGCTCTCGTCCAGAGATGCTCGCAACGATGACGACACCGATCGTTGCGATGAACGCGACAACCATCGCCACGTCGAGCCCATTGAGGATTCGGGTCGTGGTCGTGCTGAACACTGACCCATATTCGATGGCGACGCCAGACCCGAGATCCAGCAAGAACACCACGAGGGTGTAAAGCACCGTCGTTCGAGGCGTGTAGCAATCGGAGAGACCGCGTGGCTCCAACGCAGTTACGTGTGTCTCGCTCATTGGCATCAGGATGACACAGTTGTCCGCCGCCAGAGCGACAACACTGGCAACTGCATGTACTGTGCGGCCAATGAGCACCGCAACCTACGATGCATCGCTCTGCGAGGTTGAAGCGGTGACCAAGTCGTTGCGGGCGTCGGGTTGACAATGAGAACTGTCAGCGCTGCACTGTCCGCGCGTCGCAACGAGTTGAAGGCCATGGCAACCAGGTCGCACCAGGTCGTCACCCTCGCCGCCTGCACCGGGGCCGCGACCGGTCTGTTCGTTGCCGGCATGGAATGGTTGCTCGTCGACGGAATGATCGACCATGTTCTGC
>CAIXHI010000375.1 GCA_903919215.1 uncultured Acidimicrobiaceae bacterium | reverse complement strand
CCATGGTTTTTGCGGCGTGAACCATGCGCTGAGCGATGTGATCCATGGTTTTTGCGGCGTGAACCATGCGCTGAGCGATGTGATCCATGGTTTTTGCGGCGTGAACCATGCACTGAGCGATGTGATCCATGGTTTTTGCGGCGTGAACCATGCGCTGAGCGATGTGAACCGTGCTTCTTGCGACGTTGCGGCAGGACGACGCCGCTTCGTCCGACCGAATCGTGCACGGCCGGCCATCGAATCGTGGCCGTTTGGGTGTCGCCGGGATCGCCCCGGCGTGAACGCCGCGGCTACTGGTCAAGATGCCCCTGACGGGGCCCGCGCCGGAAAAACCGCTACTGCATGAATCCCGCCGGACGGCCGGTGCGCTGTCGGGAGCGCCACGTGCCCACCGCCCACTTCCTCTACAGACGCCGTGAGCCTGACCGCACCGAAGAGAACCAGCAGTGCGAGGCGCGTGGATGGGTGAAGCAGCATGGCGTGCGGTCTCTGCGGATGCGGCGACGACATCGGTCAACGGCCGAATGGCCCCGTCATCGCGAGCGCATCAGCGTCGGCGCGACCTCGCCCATGGCGCTGTCACCCGGACGCTGCCACTTGAATTCCCAAGTGTGCGCACCGCTGGCACCGGCGTGGACGATGACACTGAAGGGGTACCAGCCAGCCTTGTAGAAGTACTGGGCGCGGGCGGTCTGGCCGGTCGTGATGGTGTTCGAGCCCAAAGTGGCCGAGACAATGATGGACGCGTCGCAGCAGCGGTCGACCTGGATCTGGTGCGTGCCGGTCGTCTCGATGTGCACCTCGCCGCTGATCCGGATCGAGTGAAACGTCGCCGAGATGCCCTTGGCCGGAGAGCGTCCTTGCGGAGACTGGACGAGATCCGCGCGCAGCACCGTCAGCGATGGATCGTTGCCGGCCAGCGGCGGCGGCGCGCCATTCCACGGCGGCATGTTGAAGTACTCAAACTTGAGTCCTCCGGTCTTGTAGCTGGCCTCCGCCGGTGCCGCCGGGGCTTCTCTGGGCGGTGCCGCCGGCTCTGCCGCTTCCGCTGCCGACACTGCGCGCGGCTTGCCGCCGAGCGAGGCGACGAACTCGCGGGCCACGCCGTCCGCCAGGCTGTTGACCTGCTCGACCAGCCGCTCGGTCCCCTGCATGACCGCGTCCTTGGACGCGACTGAGATGCCGTCGCGGGTCCGACGGATATCGAGCACGACGAGCACACGACTGGAGACCTTGGAGATCGAGCCCGTCGCCACGTAGTCCGCGCCGACGTCGCGCGCCGTCTGGATCTCGCACTCAGACGTGCAGCGCTCGGCCTTTACTCCGGCCTGCTCGAGGATCTCCATGACCTTCTCTTTGGCGATCAGCTTGAACGCGCCCCCGCCCGACTGCACCAGATGGGAGCGCGCCGTCGCGCCCAGCGCCGCCGCGTCGTCGAACGTGATCGCCTTGCCCTCGATCTTGAACTCCAGCATCGCCAGCTTGGGAATGGGCTGCGCCGCAGCGACCTGGGGGAGCAGGAACAGCGTGACGAGACCGCTCAGAACAAGCCGGACGGTTGGATGCAAACGATTTTTCGTTGGACTTTCAGTGCGCACGATGCCTCCGATGTCTGGCCAGAGTGCCGACGGTGCGCAGGCTATCGCACCGTGGCGCCGCGGACAACTGCAGGCGCGACTACGGCCCGTCGACGGGAAATGTGGCGGTTGCACCTGGCTGTACCACCGTCGCCGATGTCAGACCGAGCCACACGGACGCGACGGCCGCGGCGAGACCTACGCCGCCAACCGCCCAGCCAGCGGTCGCAATGCCTTGACGCTCCGGTGGCAGTTGGCTGTCGATTCCAACCACCAGACCTCCGGCCAGCAGCGTCGAGAATCCGAGGCTGCCGAGCAGAATCGAGGCGACCATGCGGCCGGTGTGGTCCTCGGTGCGGCCCATCGCATGGCGCACCAGCAAAGGCCTGTCGCCGACGCGCACGAAGGCGGAACTGGTCGACGTCGACGCCGGGTCCAGCGCCGCGAACTGCAACTCGTGATCTCCTGGGGGCAACGACACCACACACGGCGTCTGGCACACCGGCACCGTCTGCAGCACCGGCACCAGGGACGGCGTGCCGTACCGCCCGCGACCGGAGAACACCGCCTGCTGCAGCTGCTGTCGGCCGACGATG
>CAIXHI010000374.1 GCA_903919215.1 uncultured Acidimicrobiaceae bacterium | reverse complement strand
GGTACTTGCCGACGAGGTACCCCTCATCTCGTGCTATCCAGGTATCGATGCGGCGGTGTTCGAACGCGCCGCAATCGGCGCCCGCGGCATGGTGATCGAAGGGTTCGGCGACCTCAACATTCCGGACGCCGCATGGGGTCCTGTCCACGACGCATGGCAACGCGGCCTCCTCGTCGTGCTGGCCTCGAGAGTGTTCACGCCCACGTCGAGCAACGAAGCCATGGAGTTCCTCGGCGGTGTCGGCGCGGGAGGACTCACCGCGCAGAAGGCGCGGCTGTTGGCGATGGCCGCGCTGGGGTCGACCGCCGACCGCGACGCAGCAGCAACGCTGTTTCGCAGCCATGCCCTGCCACATCATCACGGAGAACGGAGCAGCGGATGACCACATCACCCACCGAATCACCCGCCGACGACCTGCTGGGTCGCCGCCTGCAAGCACTGGTCGACACCGAAGCACAGGTGGAAGGCGCCGCCTGCCTGCTGCGCGTCGAGGTGCGGAATGCCGGTGTGTGGCACCACGCTGCCGGAGGAATCGAGATCGGTGGGGCACCGGCAACGGTTCACTCCACGTTCCGCACTGCCAGCATCACCAAGACGATCACGGCTGTGGTCGTGCTGCAGTTGGCCTCCGAAGGTCGCCTTGGTCTCGACGACCTGATGTCGGCGCACCTGCCCTCCGAGTACCTCGACATCGTGCCTCGGCTGCACATGCTCGACGGCGTGTCCCACGGCGCGCAGATCACCGTCCGCCAGCTGCTCACCCATGCCTCCGGCCTGTTCGACTACGCCATGTCAGACGGATTCATCGGCACGATCATCGAGAACCCGGAGCGACCCTGGACCCCACGCGAGATGCTCGAAGGCTCCATCGTGTGGGGCACACCGCGCTTCCCACCGGGTGGTGGCTACGGCTATGCCTACAGCGACACCGGCTACGTGCTGCTGGGGCTGATCATCGAACACCTCGACGGGCGGACGCTCCATGAGGCGTACCGAGCACGTGTGCTCGAGCCGTTGCAGTTGCACACCACCTATCTGGAGGGTCACGAGGCACACCGCGGCCCGACGCTCACGCACACCCACGAAGGTGTCATCGACACCTCCTCCATCCACGGCACCGCCGACTGGGCGGGCGGTGGGCTGGTCAGCGATCTCGACGACCTGGCGCGCTTCGCACAGGGTCTGATCGGCGGCCGACTGCTCACGCGTCGCTGGCTCGACGAACTGCTCGCCTGGCAGTTCCGCACACTCGATCCCACGCTGCACTCACCGGGTTATCTCGGCTACGGGTGTGGTGTGGAGGCCCGCAGCCTGGAGGGTGTGCTGCTGCGCGGTCACCGTGGCCACTGGGGCGCATGGATGCACATCGATCCCGTGTCCGGCCTCACCATCACCGGCACCATCAACCAGGCCGATCGCCGACCGGACCGCATCGTCACCGGCACCGTGCAGGCCGTGATCGAAGCCGGTCTGGTCGCAACTCCGAACGCGACCGCCACGTGAAGCAGCACCTCGTCGAACAACGGCTGATGCCAGCGCTACAGATCAAGGGGCGCCCCGCGGAGGCGCACCCCATCGCTGATCGCATGCGGCGCTACCAGGTACCCGGCGCGGCAGTTGCCGTGGTCTCCGACGGCACCATCGAGTGGACGGCCGAGTACGGCTCGACCGGAACAGGTGGGGCGCCGGTCACCGCATCCACGTTGTTCCAGGCCGCCTCGATCAGCAAGGCCGTCGCTGCCGTGGGCGTCATGGCGTTGGTGGAACACGGCGACCTCGACCTCGACCGCGACGTCAACGAACAGCTCACGTCGTGGCGGTTCCCCGACAGCGAGCACACACGCACCACACCGGTAACGCTGCGCCACCTGCTCAGCCACACCGCCGGCACCACCGTTCCCGGATTCCCCGGATACCCCATCGGCACTCCCCTGCCGGCCGTCACCGACGTGCTCTCCGGGCGGCCACCCTCCAACACGCCGGGGGTCGAGTCGTTCGCGGCTCCGGGAACCGTTGGTCAGTACTCTGGCGGCGGCACCACCATCGTGCAGCAACTCGTGTGCGATGTCACCGGCCGCGAGTTCGCCAGTGTCATCTACGACCTCGTGCTGCGCCCGTTCGGCATGACCGACAGCTCGTTCGAGCAACCGATCGGCGCACATCGCGCATCGAGAGCGGCAACCGGCCACACCGCTGACGGCCAGCCGATCGCAGGGGGCTGGCACAACTACCCGGAGTTGCAGGCCGCCGGGTTGTGGACCACCGCCACCGACCTGGCGCGTTGGATCCTCGGGGTGCAACGTGTGCTCGGTGGTTCACCGGACGGCCCGATCTCCCCGGCCACGGCCAGGCTGATGACCACCGAGATGACACCCGGCCCGTTCGGCCTGGGCCCGGAGATGGCCGGCGCGGGCGCACACCGACGGTTCGGTCACGGCGGCAGCAACGCCGGCTTTCGCAGCCAACTCGACGCGTTGCTCGACGGCAGCAGCGGCATGGTGATGATGACCAACGGCGACGGTGGCACCACGTTGTGCGGCGAGTTCCGCCGTGGCGTCGCCGACGTGTACGACTGGGGTGAGGTCGACACCATCCAGCTCGACGTGGTCGATGTCGACCCGGCGGTGCTGCAGTCGTACACAGGTCGCTACAGCGGCCCGTTCGACCTCCGCATGAAACTGGAGTTCCTCGACGGTGAGCTGTTCAGCCCCGCCCCGTACGGTCGGCGCCGCATGTTCCCGTTGGGCGACACGACGTTCCTCGACGAGGAGTC
>CAIXHI010000373.1 GCA_903919215.1 uncultured Acidimicrobiaceae bacterium | reverse complement strand
ACTGACATGTCGGGTTACACGATCCCGAGCGTCGTCGAGCAGACCAGCCGTGGAGAGCGTGGCTACGACCTCTACAGCCGTCTGCTGCGCGACAACATCATCTGGCTCGACACGCCAATCGATGACAATTCGGCCAGTCTGACGTGTGCCAAGTTGGTGTACCTCGAGAGCGAGAACCCCGACAAGGACATCAGCATCTACATCAACAGCCCCGGTGGCGACATCACCGCGCTGTTTGCGATCTACGACACGATGCAGTTCATCAAGAACGACATTGCGACGATCTGCTTGGGTCAAGCGGCCTCCGCCGCTGCGGTGCTGCTCGCAGCCGGGACCAAGGGGAAGCGGATGGCGCTGCCACACAGCCGGATTCTGCTGCACCAGCCCTATGGGCAGGTCGGCTACGGCCAGGTCACCGATCTCGAACTCGCCGCCAAGGAGATCCTGCGTATGCGCGATCTGCTGGAGGAGCTCCTGTCGCAGCACACGGGTCAGACGCTCGAGCGTGTCCATGCCGACACGGACCGAGATTTCGTGATGGAAGCATCTGAGGCCCTCGCGTATGGCATCATCGATGATGTCATCACCACGCGAAACGACGTCGACCGCAGCGGACCCATCCGCTGAAGGTTTGCGTTCGCGCAGGAATGGCGATCGGTCGACAAGAGGGGAAGCTGTTGTGGCGAAATTCGGTGACACCGGTGAGTTGCTGAAGTGCTCGTTCTGCGGCAAGTCGCAGAAGCAGGTCAAGAAGCTCATTGCCGGACCGGGTGTCTACATCTGCGACGAGTGCATCGACCTCTGCAACGAGATCATCGAGGAGGAGCTCACCGACACCGGTGAGCTGCACTTCGACCAGCTGCCCACGCCGCGGGAGATCCGCACCTTCCTCGACGATTACGTCGTGGGTCAGGATGACGCGAAGAAGATTCTCTCCGTCGCGGTCTACAACCACTACCGGCGGATTCAGTACCAGCAGGGTGCCGCCGTCGGTCGTCGCGACGAGATTGAACTGTCGAAGAGCAACATCCTGCTGCTTGGCCCCACGGGCTGCGGCAAGACCCACCTCGCACAGACCCTCGCGCGTTTGTTGAACGTGCCGTTCGCTGTCGCCGACGCCACTGCCCTCACCGAGGCCGGATACGTCGGCGAGGATGTCGAGAACATCCTGTTGAAGCTGATCCAGGCAGCCGATTTCGATGTCAAGAAGGCCGAGACCGGCATCATCTACATCGACGAGATCGACAAGATCGCGCGCAAGAGCGAGAACCCATCGATCACCCGCGATGTCAGCGGCGAGGGTGTGCAGCAGGCACTGCTGAAAATCCTGGAAGGCACCGTGGCATCGGTGCCGCCGCAGGGTGGGCGCAAGCACCCGCATCAGGAGTTCATTCAGATCGACACCACGAACATCCTGTTCATCTGTGGTGGCGCGTTCGCTGGCCTCGATCAGATCATCGAGAACCGCGTCGGTCAGCGCAGTATGGGTTTCACCGGCATCGTGCGCAGCCGCACCGAGCGCGACCCGGGTCTGTTGTTCGCCCAGGTGCAGCCGGAAGATCTGCTGAAGTTCGGCATGATCCCCGAGTTCATCGGTCGTCTGCCGATGGTCGGCGCCGTGCGCAGCCTCGACAAGGAGGCCCTGATCAAGATCCTCGTCGAGCCGAAGAACTCACTCATCAAGCAGTTCCGCAAGATGTTCGAGTTCGAGGATGTCGAGCTGGAGTTCAGCCACGACGCGCTCGAAGGGATCGCTGAGCAGGCACTGCTGCGCGGCACGGGTGCGCGCGGTCTGCGCGCGATCCTCGAGGAAGTGCTGCTCTCCACGATGTACGAACTGCCGGGCCGCACCGACATCGGGCGCGTGATCATCGACGCCGAGGCAGTCGCCACGAAGGCCAACGCAACCATGGTGCCGCGCGAGCCGGCCACCAAGCGTCCGCGCCGCCAGGCCAGCTGAGCCACACACCGAACGAGCGCATTTCATGACTTACGAAGAGGCGCTTGCGTTCCTCGACACACACTCGAACTACGACGTCACCGGGCGAATCACCTCGCCCACACTCGACCGTATGCGCCAGTTGATGTCGGCGATGGGTGATCCGCAGCTCGCGTTCCCCGTCATTCACGTGACCGGCACGAACGGCAAGGGCTCCACCACGCAGATGATCACCCGCTTGTTGATGGCGCATGGTCTCACGGTGGGCACGTACACCAGCCCGCATCTCGAACGAATCAACGAACGCATCACCCGCAACTGCGAGCCGATCAGTGATGAGGACTTCGCCGAGCAGATCGCAGCGGTCGCCGATCTCGAGACGCTCACCGGTGTGCGTCCCACCTACTTCGAATCGGTCACGGCTGCGGCCTACCGTTGGCTGGCCGACGTGGCGGTCGATGTCGCAGTGATCGAGGTCGGATTGCTCGGCCGCTGGGATGCGACCAACGTGTGCGACGCGCAGGTGGCCGTCGTCACCAACATCGGTATCGATCACACCGAATATGCCGGGCCCACCACTCGGCACATCGCGATCGAAAAGTCGGGCATCATCAAGCCGGGGAGTGCGGTGATCATCGGCGAACCCGACCCTGATCTCGCGTCGGTGTTCGCCACCGCTGGCGGCGCCGCAGCCCTGCTGCGCGGCGAAGATTTCGATGTGGTCGAGAACAACCTCGCCCTCGGCGGACGGATGGTCGATCTGCGCACTCCCACCACGGTGTACCCGGATGTGTTTGTGCCGTTGCACGGCCGCCACCAGGGCGACAACGCAGTGGTAGCACTCACGGCCGTCGAGACATTCTTCGCTGCGCCGCTGCCGGGTGACCTGGTGGCAGAGGGTTTCGCCGAAGTGCTGATGCCGGGGCGCTTCGAGGTGCTCGGTCATCAGCCACTGGTCATCATCGACGGTGCCCACAACTCCGCTGGCGCCGACACGTGCGCCTCGGTGTTCTTCGAGGACTTCGACCCAGCCGGTCAGCGCATCCTGGTGGTCGGGTGTCTCAAGGGCCGCGACCCGCGCGACATGCTGGGGGCCTTGCGTGCCGACGAGTACGACGTGGTCATCACCTGCCTGGCCCCGTCGTCACGTGGGTTACCTGCCTCCGAACTGACGGCAGCCGCCAAGGCAATGGGTTGCGAAGAGGTGCTGGAGATCGAGGATCTGCATCGAGCGATCGACCGGGCGCTCACGCTCGCCGAATACGACGACGCGGTGGTCATCACCGGCTCGCTGTACGTCGTCGGCTCGGCCCGCCCGTACCTGCGCAAAGTCCTCTGACCGGGTCAAGTCGGCGGTGAGGCCTGACCGCTCCGTGCCTGAACGCCGACTTGCGGGGTGATCACCTGGGAACGTCGATAACCTCGGCACCCATGTCTGATCGCACACTTGTCCTGCTCAAGCCCGATGCCGTGGAACGGGGTCTCGTCGGCGAGATCCTCGGACGCTTTGAGGCCAAGAACCTGCAGCTCGTCGCGCTCGAACTGCGCTCGCTCGATGCCGACACGCTGGCCCGTCACTACGAAGAGCACGTCGGCAAGGGCTTCTACGCCGACCTCGTGGAGTTCATGAGCCGTGGCCCGGTCGTGGCACTCGTGATCGAGGGCCCGGAGGACACCTGGGAAGTCGTGCGCGCGATGATGGGGGCGACCAACCCGCGCAAGGCTGCTCCTGGTACGATCCGTGGCGACCTGGGGATTCTCTTCACCGAGAACCTCGTGCACGGCAGCGACTCACTCGCCTCCGCGGAACGTGAAATCGGGATTTTCTTCCCGAATCTGTAACAATCCGGCCCCCGCTACACTGGCGGGCCACAGTCCGGCACGAGAAGGAGGAAGGCGATGGCGAGAAGTAATCCACTCGCGCTCGGACGCGACCTCGCCATCGACCTCGGCACCGCGAACACGCTGATCTATGCGCGTGGTCAAGGAATCGTGCTGAACGAACCCTCCGTCGTGGCCATCGATATCACTGATGGCCGTCCGGTTGCCGTGGGCTTCGAAGCCAAGCGCATGATGGGCCGCACTCCGGGCCGGATCAAGACCATCCGGCCGATGAAGGACGGTGTCATCGCCGACTTCGAGGTCTGCGAGAAGATGCTGCGCTACTTCATCCAGAAGGTGCACGCCAGTCGTTGGAGCAAGCCGCGCATGGTGATCTGCGTGCCGTCCGGCATCACCGGTGTCGAGCAGCGTGCGGTGCAGGACGCGGCGGAATATGCCGGCGCCCGCAAGCCCGTGCACATCATTGAAGAACCGATGGCGGCAGCGATCGGCAGTGATATGCCGGTGCACGAGCCCAGCGGCAACATGATCGTCGACATCGGTGGTGGCACCACCGAGGTGGCTGTCATCTCGCTCGGTGGCATCGTCACGGCGCAATCGGTGCGTGTCGCTGGCGACGAACTCGACGAAGCGTTGATGCAGTACATGAAGAAGGAATACTCGATGGCCATCGGCGACCGCACCGCCGAGGAGATCAAGATTCACATGGGGTCCGCATGGCCCCTCGACGAGGAACTGACGGCCGACATCCGTGGCCGCGACCTCATCACCGGGTTGCCGCGCACGCTGGCGCTGACCACCGAGCAGGTACGCGAAGCCCTTTCGGATCCAGTGTCTGCCATCGTTGATGCAGTGAAAGCCACGCTCGATCGCACACCACCAGAGTTGGCTGCCGACATCATGGAGCAGGGCGTCATGCTCACCGGCGGCGGAGCGTTGCTGGCGGGCCTCGACCGTCGTCTTTCGCACGAGACCGGTATGCCGATCAACATCGCTCGTGATCCGCTGTTCAGCGTGGTGATCGGGTCAGGTCGGGCGCTGGAGAACATCGACGCCATGCGGGGGCTGATGT
>CAIXHI010000372.1 GCA_903919215.1 uncultured Acidimicrobiaceae bacterium | reverse complement strand
GTGGCACTCGCACCGGGGCTGTGGCACTCGCACCGGGGCTGTGGCACTCGCACCGGAGTTAGGGGCGCACGATGGCGGACAGCATCGCTTGCAACTTGGCCTGGGTCTCGGCCAGTTCGCTGAGCGGTTCGCTGTCGGCGACGATTCCGCCACCGGCGACCAGCCGCGCCGTGCGCCGATCATCCGACAACTCGGCGCACCGAATCGCCACGGCCCAGGTGCCGTCACCGTTGGCATCGACCCAGCCGACTGCACCGCCGTAGCGGCCGCGGGTGAAACCCTCCGCCTGGGCAATGAGCGCCAGGGCCTCCGTGCGCGGGAATCCACCGAGTGCTGGAGTGGGTGAGAGCGCGGCGACCAGATCCATCACATTCGGTCGCGGATCGCTGAGGTGTCCCTCCATTGCGGTGCCGAGATGCTGCACGTTGGCGACGGTGATGATCGATGGCTCGGGTTCCCAGTCGAGGTAGCTGCACCACGGCAGCAGCGTGTCGTGGATCATGTCGATGACCACACGGTGCTCGATCTGGTTCTTCTCGCTGGCCAACAACTCCGTGGCCGCTCGCCGGTCCGTGTCGATATCGCCCGTACGAGGAGCCGTGCCGGCCAACGGATGCGACCGCACGGTGTTGCCCTCGACGCGCACCAGCAGTTCCGGAGATGCGCCGATGAAGCCGTCCATCGAGTACCGATAGCTGCTGCCGAAGGTGGCCTTCAGGCGCAGGAGTACTGCGTGCACATCGATCGGCTCATCGCTGGTGACGGTGACTTCGCGAGCGATGACGGCCTTCGTGAGGTCGCCGTTGCGCACAGCGTCACGTGCGGTAGCAACGGCAGCGAGATACCGCTGCACAGACGTGCGCGGTGCCACTGTGAACGATTGCGCATGCGGTTCCGGACGGGGGTGCGGTACAAGATCGCCCGATGCCTCGTCGATCGTGGTGACCCATCGTCGTCCGTCGGCGGCCTTGCCGACGAGCACCGCAGGGATGATCAGCTCGCACGGCGCACCCGGCTCGAACGGCACGACACCCAACGCGATCGGGTGCACACCGCCGACCTCGTCAATGTGCTGAATCGCTGCAAGCACTGCGGGTGCGTCCGCCAGGGGTACCCGCGCCGCAACACCACGGCCCGCCACACCGACGCCATCGCGGACGAATAGATACCCGTCGCCGCCGGCGACATCGTTCAGGTCGATGTCGTCATGGAGAGGG
Source organism: uncultured Acidimicrobiaceae bacterium (assembly GCA_903919215.1). Classification (GTDB taxonomy): domain Bacteria; phylum Actinomycetota; class Acidimicrobiia; order Acidimicrobiales; family Ilumatobacteraceae; genus UBA668. Next base: position 2,293 of record CAIXHI010000372.1, on the reverse strand, counting down.
CGAGTGTGGGCGCGCATGTCAGCCGCGGGTGCCGACCATCAACTGGGTCAGGCCGCCGGACAGTTGGTGATGCTCGGCATCAGGGAAGCCCGCCTCGCGTAACAGGCGAACGAGTTCCTCCCGCGGAGGCAGATAGGCGACGCTCTTGGGCAGGTAGCGGTACGCCGCGCCATCCGACAGCAACGCTCCGATCTTCGGCACGATCTTGCCGAAGTAGATGTTGTTCCCCCAGCGGATCACCGGGTTGTGCGGAATGCCGACGTCGAGCAGGGCGATACGTCCGCCGGGCCGCACCACACGAGCCAACTCGGCGAAGAACGTCGGCAGGTCGAGCAGGTTGCGCAGCGCGAAGCCGCAGGTGGCTCCGTCGACCGAACCGTCGGGCAGCGGCAGTCGCAGAATGTCGGCCTGCACGCGCGGGCTGGCGCTGCGATCGGCAACGAGCATGCCGAACGACAGGTCGAAGGCCAGTGGGCGGTGACCGGCCTTCTGCAGGTCGATGCACAGGTCTCCCGTACCGGCCGCGAGGTCGATGACCGTGCTGCCCTGATGCAAGCTGAGCAGACCAACGGCCTTGCGCCGCCAGCGCACATCCAGTCGGAAGGTCATCACTCGGTTGACGAGGTTGTAGCGCGGGGCAATCGCGTCGAACATCTCGCGGACGGCGTGCACCTTCTCCTCGCCCTCGGGAAGGGTTTCGCTGTCCCAGCTGCGCTTGCTCACGGCGACTCAGGTTAGGTGACTGTGGAAGCATTCGCCCATGAGCAACGAACTGTGGCGGAAGGGTGCACTGGAACTCGCGGGGATGATCGCCCGCAAGGAGGTGTCCAGTCGCGAGGTCGTGGCCGCGCACCTGGCGCGTATCGACGAGGTGAACCCGCGGTTGAACGCGATCGTGCGTCGTCTCGACACCAGCGCGCTGGCTGCGGCCGACGAGGCCGACAAGGCGGTTGCTGCCGGTGCTCGGCTGGGCACGTTCCATGGTGTGCCCGTGACGGTAAAGGAGAACATCGATCTCGCAGGTACGCCCACGACGCAATCGTTGCTGATTCTCGCCGACGCCGTGGCGCCGATCGACGCACCGGTGGTGGAACGGATCCGCGCTGCAGGTGCGATCCCGATCGGGCGCACAAACTTGCCCGACCTGGGTCTGCGGGTCACCACCGAGAGCTCGCTGCACGGTGTCACTCACAACCCGTGGCACCCGACACGAACCACCGGTGGGTCCAGCGGCGGCGAGGGTTCCGCGCTCGCCAGCGGAATGTCGCCGCTCGGGTTCGGCAACGACATCGGCGGTTCGCTGCGCAATCCGGCGACCGCATGCGGAATCACCTCGATCAAGCCCACTCAGGGCCTCGTGCCGTGGGCCACGGTGGTGCCACCGGAGGATCCCGGTCTGCCCGCCCAGCTGATGCTGTCCGAGGGTGCGATGGCGCGCCATGTTGCCGACGTCCGTGCAGCACTACTGGCGATCGCCGGACCACACGACCGCGATCCTCGTGCGCTGCCAGTGACGTTGACCGATCGGGCGGTTGGACGACGGCTGAAGGTGGCGGTGTGCATCGATCCGCCCGGTGGCACCACCCATCCCGAGGTTGCTGCCGCGGTGCGTGCTGCGGCGGATGCGCTGTCCAACGCTGGTGCCGAGGTCGTGGAGGCTGCGCCGCTCTCCGTCGAACGGTCCATCGAGCTGTGGGGAATCCTGCTGGGACAGGAGATGCGTGCTCAGAAACCGTTGCTCGATCTCGTGCTCGGAGAAGCCGGCAAGCGGTTCATTGCCTACGGCGAGGAGGTGTTCCCCACGTTGAACTCCTCGGAGCTGATGCTGGCGCTGGGCGACCGTAATCGCGTCGACCGCGAATGGCACACATTCCTCACGGATCACGATGTGCTGCTCATGCCGACGTGGGCGCACCCGCCTTTCGAGCTGGGCTTCGATGTGGAGTCGTTGGACAATGCCAAGTTCGTGCTCGACACATTGCGCCCGGTTCTACCGGCCAACCTGCTGGGTCTGCCCTCGGCGATCGTCCCGGTTGGTATGGCCGGCGGTATGCCCACGGGGGCTCAGGTGATCGGGCGCCGCTTCGCCGATCTCACCTGCCTCAACGTTGCCGAACAACTCGAACAGCACTTCGGCACGATCACCCCGATCGACCCCGTCTGGTCCTGATCGCAGCTGCGTGTGAAGGGTTACCCGCAGGTACTGCGGGTAACCCTTCACACGGGGAGTCAGCTGGCGGACTCGGCGACCAACTGCTTGGCCCAGCGATAGTCGGCCTTGCCGGCCGGGGAG